>CALCTI010000256.1 GCA_937894105.1 uncultured cyanobacterium | reverse complement strand
CTCATCATAATAATTAAAAGGAACACTAAACGGATGCCCTTCATTACCGCCTTAGGGTATGACATCTTCGATCCCAAAGAAGTTGTGCCAGAGTTTACCGCTGACGTAGGAACCAAAAAAGGTGAGAAGGTCGATTATGCCATTTTGCAAGAAGGGGCTGTCTCTATCCTCTTTGAATGTAAAAAGGTAGGGGTCAATCTCTCCCAGGAAACAAAATCGCAATTGCATCGATACTTCCATGTGACAAAAGCAAGGATTGCGATTTTAACTAACGGCGTTCAATACCAATTCTTCTCTGATCTCGAACAGCCAAATGTGATGGACAGCACTCCTTTTCTAGAGTTAGATCTGTCTGGTAGAAATCTCAAACGCCATGTCCTTAAGGAAGTCAAAAAGCTGGCCAAAGAAGATTTCAATCTGAATGAAATCTTAGAGAATGCGAACATTCTCAAGTACACTTCTGCGATCAAGAAGACACTCGCTTTTCAGTACGAGTCTCCCGATGAAGAGTTTGTTCGTTTTTTCTTCTCCCAAGTATGTCCTGGAAGCAAGTTTATCGCCTCTGCAAAAGAACAATTTTCTGACTTTGTCACCAAGGCTTTCCAGCAGTTTGTGAACGAGAAAATTAGTGATCGTCTAGAGACTGCCGCAGATATACAGAATGATGTTCAAGAGCCTCGTTCTGAGGAAGAAGTCGATGAAGACGTACCATTATCGGATAACGGGGTTGTGACTACTGAAGAGGAACTTGAAGCCTATCGAATCGTATTAGCAATTACTCGTAAAGTTGTCCCGTCTGATCGGGTTACATATCGCGATACTAAGAGTTATATGGGAATCCTGCTGGATGACAATAATCGGAAGCCCATCTGTCGCTTACATTTCAATACTCGGCAGAAATATTTAGGACTCTTTGATGAATCAAAAAATGAAACCCGTCAACCTATTTCTGACTTGGCAGAAATCTATGATTTTGCAGAACAGTTGACGACTATGATTCAGCTCTATGTTGAGGTTATAAACTAGACGGCTGAAGTGAGTCATGATGGTGGATGATCGCGAGCTCTCTCTGAAGCCGACCTATCCCAAGAGGCCATCCCTGAACTTTCAGGCTTCAACCTGAATTTTGTGCTTTTCTCCGATGACCTTGATGCGGAATAGAGGGTGGATTGGGGCGATCGTCTTTAGCCGCAGATAAACCGCTATGCTAGAGGAGAACGCTATCACAGAAATAAGTGGACATGCCGCTTCTAAACCAAGAAGAAAACTATACATTTAGCTCATTTTTTCAGCTTCCCTACGACGTGGATGAGGTGCTGGCAGAGTTTGATTATCGATATGCCCAGAAGCGGTTGGTTTTACCTCGGAGCGATCGCGAAATTCCAGAAATAGAAGGATTGCGATCACAAATCGAAGGTAATTTACCTTATGTTCAGCTCACTAGCGAAGCAGCTAAACGTGAAGTGTTAATTGCGCCTGTCCTACTGCTGGTCGCACGGGTTTGTCAGCAAGTTTTACGATTTGAATATCCTCTCAAGGTAAATAACTGGCTTCAGGGATCGTTGGATTACCTATTGCGATCGCACAATCAAATCGTCGTCATTGAAGCTAAACGCGATGATCTAACCCGCGGCTTTACCCAGTTGGCAGTGGAAATGATTGCCCTATCGATGAGAGACAACGCCTCGCCTCTCACTTATGGAGCCGTCACCATGGGGAATTTCTGGACTTTTGGGTGCTTAGACATAGACAAGAAGTTGATCATTCAGGATATCGGTGGTTTTCGAGTCCCAGATGATTTAGCAGAACTTGTAAAAATCCTAGTGGGCATCCTTGAGATATCGGAAGAATGCTAGGGCGATCGTTCAGGATTGCTTTGGAAGGGCGATCACCTTAACCTTCCGCACTCTGCCTCTTCTTCATTTTCAACCAGCCAACAATCACCGCCACACTTAGTTCTATCTCTGGCAACTTGGATAACACTGGCAAAGGCATCTCCCCCTCAAATAAAATTGGCGATCGCCCTGCCTGAAAAACCAATACAGACTGATCATCAGGATCCACCAGCCATCCCAACTCACACCCATACTCCATCGCATACAAAATATTCCCCGCCACCCGATTTGCACTCTGTCCTGGCGACCAAATTTCAATCATCCAATCCGGCGCAACCTTCACATCATCCAACGGCACCCCCGACTCATCAAACGCAATATTGTCCCAACGTAAAACCGCCACATCTGGCACAATCGAGCGATCGCTAAAAGTACACCGCAGCTCTGGAAATGCGGCACCAAGCTCTACCTCTTCCAAAATATCGTTGATCGCTTGTGCCAACTTTAATTGCAGTCGAGAGTGACGCGTTTTAGGCATTGGCTTTTGAAAAACTCGACCATTGATATATTCGCTAGCCGGTTTTGTTTCTGGCTGCCGCAGAAAATCCTGTAGAGAAAGGGTTTGTGGAGAAGCTTGAGTGGCAAGGTTCATCATTGGAATCTAATAGTCTGTCTCCATCATAGTTGTCACAGCAGCTCTGAGAGAGTGGGGCGATCGCCAGCTTCCAACTAGAGATAAAATCAGACCTAACCCAGTTAAACTAAGGCGTACAGCGATTTTTTATTGAATTAAGCGATCGCTGACTTCCCACTAGAAGAGAACTACAATTTCTTAGTTGAGAACGTTTTAAGGCTAGGACGGTGAGGAAGCAAATAGGCTCTTCAATCTTTGCTTGATCCAAACGGCTGGACTGCTGTCATGCCTTGTTGCTGAATGCATTTCCGCCCATATCTCCGGATACATTTCTCGGATATTATCCTTACGACTCGAAAGCTCGTTAGCAACATCTTCTGCTAGGGCTGGATAGTTGCTCAATAATTGCTCAAAATTTGCCTGGTTAATCACAAATAAAGTTACTTCGGTATTCGCAGACCTTATGACTCCTGGAGAAGGCAAGTTAAGCATTAACGGAAGCTCCCCAAAATACTCTCCTGGGCCAAAGTTTCGTATGTGTTTCTCTTGATTTCCAGTGATGCGTAAAACCTCAACGTAACCAGACAGGATTATACAGAATTTTCTAAATTCTTTTCCCTGCTGAGCCACCACCTCACCTTGCTCAAGATATTGACGATACCCCATTTCAACAAGGCTCCTAATCTGAAGCTCATTGAAACCTTGGAAATAGGAAATCTGCGACAGCTTGTCCTTTAGTGGCTCATATTTCGAAGATACTGCCTCATTAGGCACCGATTCTAAAAATTCTTGAGGAGTGGATTCTGGGCTAGGAAGTTGTGCCTTGACAGTAGCAACTTGGGGGGAAGAGTTGGGCGATCGCATCCAAATATCCATCTGGGGAAAGGGAATATTGATATTACGCTGTCGCAAATAATATTCCACTGAAAATGTGACTTCGCTTTTAATGCGTGCCCTCAGATCAACTCGTGCAATCCAAAAATACAGCTTGAAATTCAACGAGCTATCACCAAGCTCTGCGAAGATGACTTTAGGTGGGGGCTCGCATAAAACACTGGATAAGGAGTAAGCCGCTTCCAACAATGTTTCAGTAACCAGGACGGGGTCACTACCATATGCCACGCCGACATCTACTTCTAGGCGTCCGCGACAATCTCGATAGTTCCAGTTAGTAATGCGCTCCTCAGCGAGCTGGGAATTGGGGATGATAACCTCCCCTCCCTCTAGGGTCCGAATAACCGTGGAACGGATGGAAATTTCTTCGATATATCCAGCGATATCATCAAACTCAATAAAGTCACCCACTTTGAGCTTGCGCTCAAGGAGCACTGTCAATCCGCTGAGCAAATTCTTAGTGATATCTTGCAATCCAAAGCCGATACCACCCCCAAGCCCACCAATGATGACTGCCACGGAGGATAGGTCTAGTCCACTCGCTTGAATAACGACGAGATAACCACAGCTTCCTATTCCTAGGCTAATTAAAGTGGCGATCGCCTCCTTATTTCCCCCTTCGACCCCTAACTTTGCTAGTAATCGATATCTCAGGAAATTTTTGAGCAGACGGGTAATCATCCCAACCGCCAAAACGGCAATAAATAGCTCAATCATCCAAAGTAGGGAAATGGACTGGTCTCCCAGCTTTAATAACTCCCTTTGGAATACCGGCCCTAGTAATTCGCTCACGACTGAAACCGTTGTTTAACTCTTCAGAATGATAGGGCAGTCAGGGGCTGGTTTTCCGTAGGATGCGCGATCGTCCACTGCACCAATCACGGCGGCATCCCCATATCCTGCCTGATGTAATTGCTTAAGCAGCACTATGGCGTCTTGTCCTGGGACGGCAACAAGTAACCCCCCTGAGGTTTGGGGATCTACTAGCAAAGCGCTGGCGGCGGCCAGGGGCGATCGCCAGGGACTGACCTGGTGTTGCACTTGAGCATTGCGATCGTGGAGGAAACTGGTAATGCCCTGGTCTAGGCAGGCGATCGCTCCTGGCAGTGCAGGGATTTGGGATTGCTCCAGGGTGATTGTGAGAGTTTTTGGGGAAGCATCCACCATTTCGATCAGGTGCCCTAGCAATCCAAAACCGGTGATATCAGTACAGGCGCGGACCTTATGCCGTTGGGCGATTACTCCAGCAGCGTGGTTTGATTGGATCATGGTGGCGATCGCGATTTCCAGCCATTGTCCCCGGGCGCGATTGCGAGCATGGGCAGCGAGGAGGGTGCCGGTGCCGAGGGGCTTGGTGAGGATCAGGCGATCGCCCGGTTGTAGCCTCCCCTTTGTCAGAGCTCGGGATTGAAGCAGTCCATTACAGCTCAGCCCAAATCCCAGTTCGGGACCTTCCGTTGTATGTCCCCCAAGCAAAGCAATATTGAGGGGAGCGAGGATTTTATTGACGCCGCGTAGCAGTTGGTACAGGGTTTCTTCTTGGATTTTTGGGGTGCCGTAGGGGATGGTGGCTAGGGCAAGGACGCTGTGAGGGGTGGCTCCGGTGGCGAAAAGGTCGCTGAGGCAGTGGTTAGCGGCAATTTGTCCAAAGCGATAGGGGTCGGCGATGGGACTACGAAAATAGTCGAGAGTTTGTACTAGGGGGCGATCGCGGGGGGGCTGCCAAATGGCCGCATCGTCAGGGGATTCCAAACCCTTGAGGACGGCTTCGGCAGGGGCAGGCATCTCTAGTCGATTTAGCACTTGGTTCAGGGTGTGCCGCCCCACTTTTGATCCACAGCCCGCACAGAACATCACCGGCGAGTCAGCACTGTTCACAAATTGGGAACCTCCCATTTCCATGGGGGTCAGGGTCTGGAACTGCGCCATAAACTGCCGATCGATTTTATCTTTCCATCGCCAGATCCATTTCCCCGATGCCCCCAGCCAGCCCCGGGACGCGATCGCCCGTCCATCTCCGGTGCCAATCAAGCTGAGGTAGGTTTGCTGGGGCTTGTAGGTTTGCAGCGGCTGGTTGTGCAAATATGCCCGTAGATTATGAAAGAGGGGTTTTCCGTGGCGCACTGCAAATACGCCCGCCTTAGGATGGGGGGTTTGGGTGAGGGTTGCCACGTCCCCTGCGCCAAAGATAAATGGATGGGATCGAGACTGCAGGTGCCCATTGATGGCGAGGAATCCGCGATCATCGGTGGCTAGCCCAGACTTCTGAATCCAAGGGGCTGCACCCGCTTCGGTAACCCAGACGCTCCAATCACAGGGGATCGTTAAACGGGATTGACACTGGAGATAATTGGGGTGGTGGGCGATCGCCGTTTCCCCAAGATGTAGTGAAATTTGACGCTGGGTCAGTTCTCGTTGCAGCCGATGGCGCACCCATCGATTATGGCTAGGGAGTAAATTCTGCTGGCGATGCACTAAGTGAAGGTGGGCCCGATGTTGCAACCGAGTATCCATCGCTAGGGCAAGTTCAACCCCGCCAACCCCGCCGCCGATGATCGCAATATCTTGGCACTTGGGCGATCGCCCAATGGACTGTTGTAGCAGTTGCCATCGCTCTAAAAATTGACCAATGGGTTTTGCGGGAATTGCCTGGTGGGCAACCTCTGGGGAAACCGTCGCCGAAATCTGGGGGGTGCTACCCACATCCAATGACAACACGTCGAATTTTACGGGGGGGCGATCGCGACATAGCACCCGCCGCTGGTGCAAATCAATCCCCACCACCTGATCCACATAAAACTGCGCCCCGGCAAACTGCGCCAGGGAATGCAAATCGATATAGCATTCGGGGCGGTCATAAACCCCCGCCACATGCCCCGGCAGCATCCCCGAATAGGGCGTGTCGAAACCGTCACTAATCAGCGTTAGGCGCACCCCCCGCAGGGGAGCCATTCCCCACATGCGCAGCACTAGACTATGGCTGTGTCCACCTCCCACCAACACCAGTTCTTGGGTAATGGGAGATGTCCCTTGCATATTTGATGGTTAAGTTACCGTACGACGAAAACAGGTTAAAGGATTATGCCGGGACTTTGACCTTTAATTCTGTGACTCAGCATGCCCCAGTCTAGGACGTGTCACCAATTAAACTCCAGAAGCCTGATGCAGTGGGTATTACACGCCCTTTTAAATAAAAATTTTAGAGGCTGAACCCCTTCCAGCTATTGAGCTTGAGATTTCATTAATGACAGCCCCTAGAAACTGACCTATAATAATCGATCCGTAAGCATTGACCTAAGGGCGATCGCCAGACTCAGCCGATCACCAGCCACCCGCTTACGAGTTAAAACAAGCCGCTACCACAGACTGCATAGCTTGCCCCGCCTGCTGATCGCCATTTTGTAAGCCACGGCTTATGTCCACAAACTCTGAAGTCGTGTACCGATTCTGCAATTCCCAAATCGTGCAGGTGCACATCTCAGACAGCAAATTTTGAAAATCTGCCTGGGACATACCTTGGGGTGGCGTTTGATTAGCCGCTGCGGCATTGCAACTGTTTAAGTAGGTTTGTACGGCCTCAGTACCGTAGGAGTTTTTGGGAGGGGACTGGCGATCTTGAGCCAATGCAGGAGCTGAGCCGAGCAATAAGAAACTAGCGCCTAACAAATTCGCGCTTAGCATAGGCGCGATCGCCATCCGTCGAATCCAATCACTAATTGACTTTGACTTTGACATAGTTTTTCTTGTGAAGGGTGGAACTGTAAGGGCGGCAGGCGATGCCAGCCAAGACACTTCATAAGGGAAAGCAAAAAACCTTCTGCAAAAGCAGAGGCTGCATCACCCGAATAAAAATTGGCACCACTACTGTTTTAACTTAGCTTTGCTCCGTTGACGACCGCCGCCACCAAGCCCAACCTCACCGCTGTCAAAGACTAGAGGCTGTCATCAATTAAATCTCTAAGTTAAGAGCCAAAGGGTTTCAGCCCCTAGTCTTTGTTGTTTCTAAAGGGCGTGCACTCCCCACTGTGTAATGCTTCTGGAGCTCAATTGATGACACGCCCTAAAAACAGCAGTGCAACCCTTCTAGCAACAAGTTTTTTGCACTAAAAAGACGTACCGAAATACGCCCTAAAAATAAAGCTTTTAAAAGTGAACTTTCGGAAAATCTTTTCCCTAAAGGTTGCCTTTAAAAATTTGTCGTCAAAATGCGCCGAAGAACGCCCAAGCTGAAAACTCGATTTTGTTGATCAATCTAGCGGAAGCCAACGGCAGCCTGCCATACAAAGGCTAAAGCCAGGAAAAACAAGGGGATAATTGGTAATACGTCAACCAAGGGCTCAAAGGCGGCATATGCCTCAGGCAGCTTTGCGAGCAACAATCCTGCTTCCATTTCAATACCTCTCTCACAGGCAACTATTATTGGGTAGCGTGCTCAATTCTTTGTGGTCGAAGCGATCGCAACAAAAACGAATGCAATGCTTTGCCCTAATAGTCTGAGCTTAAACGCTCTGCAATCCTACCAGATTTGGACCGTGATTTTACGGCCAATCCATTGCTGGGTAAACACCACAGCCCCGTTGTCCTATCGCCACACCAGGGCCGCGATCGCCAAAACCCCAGCCGCCGCATAAAACGTTCCCACCACCTGTAACTCTGACCAACCACTCAGCTCAAAATGATGGTGTAGCGGCGACATTTTAAATAATCGCTTACCCTTACCGTCCGGTCCCTTCGTCGCTTTGTAGTAGCTAACCTGCAAAACCACAGATAGGGTTTCCACTAGAAAGACCCCGGAAATAATCACTGCACTCCACAGGTTTTGGGTCATTAGCGCTACTCCAGCCAAAGCCGCCCCCAACGCTAAGGACCCGGTATCTCCCATAAATACTTTTGCCGGGTTGCGATTAAAGGCCAAGAAGCCCAAACACGCCCCGGTACAGGCGGCGCAAAATAGACCCAGGGCTGGATTTGTCGGTGCTACGATCGCTCCCATGGCTAAGAACGCAATCGCCGAGGTTCCCCCCGCCAAGCCATCGAGCCCATCCGTCAAGTTGGTGGCGTTGCTAGCGGTCGCCAACACCCAGCTCACCAATGGCCAAAACAGAATCCCTAAGGGCAACAACCAGCCCCCTGGCATCAGCAGATTGGTGAGATTGCCTGGCTGGGTCAAAAACAGCCAAAGCGCAAAAATAATGCCAAATCCAAATTGAAAAACCAGCTTGGTTTTTGGTGAAATCCCTTTGTTGGATTTACGCTGCAACACTTGCCAGTCATCCAGCCAGCCGAGCCAGCCATAGGCCAAAGTCAAAGCCGAAATACCGGAAAACTGGAGCCAGCTCGCGGTACTCCACCCTGAAAAAAGCCCCAGGAACCCAGCCATGGTGATCGCCGTCGGGATAAAAAAGACACCTCCCATTGTGGGTGTCCCAGCCTTAACGTGGTGAGATTGGGGACCCTCTTCACGAATAATCTGCCCAGTTTTTAGCTGCCGTAACACTGGTACCGCCTGGGAACCTGCTGCCATCGTCGCCAGCAAACTAAACACCAGCGGCAACCCTAATCCTTGTAAAAATCCGAAAGGTTGCGCCGTACTCAGATCCAAAATCGTCGCGTCGAAAACAATCGAAGCGGTGATCAAAATGCCTAGCAAAGTCCAGAATAAATGCTTTCCAGACCAGGAAAAATCGCGACTTAAGGATGGGGGAGTCCGGTCAACTGTCATGGGTTTTGGTGAATGATTATTTGACTCGGGGCACGTCATAATTGTCACAGCCCCTTGTCATATAGGCGATCGCCCACAGGCTAAATCCGATATAAACGCCGTTTTATTTCCAATTCGTATTAGGAAACTAACGGCTCAGGCAATTAAACCACGAAACTTCAACTTCCGTCATAGAGACTGACGCGGAGCTTATATGCGTTGTAACCGGAAAGAGCAAAGCATTAGGCATAAAGCAAAATTTTTGGTGAAGCATCCGTAGGGTTTAACTCCGGTTCCTGAATGTTTCACTAGCGCTGTTTATCCGCGCTTTCCTATCCGCATTAATTAATTTGCTCTATGCCATTAGTAAGCTAAACCCTAACGGTTCAGTCGCTGACGACTTACAGCTGATAGTTTACGTGCTGGCGACAGTTAGTCGTCATCCACATCGCTACTGTTGTCAGAGTCGTCGCTATCGCTATCGCTATCGCTATCGTTGCTGTTGTTGTTGCTGTTGTTGTTGTTGTAGTTATTGTCTTCACCTACCAACATATCGGCGATTTCTTCGTCGCG
>CALCTI010000255.1 GCA_937894105.1 uncultured cyanobacterium | reverse complement strand
TTGAATCCCTAAGTCAAGAGCTGTAAGGGTTTCAGCCCCTAGCCCTGTTTGTTTTAAAGGGCGCGTACTCCCCACTGCATGAGGCTTCTGGATATTCATTGATGGCACGCCCTAAGCCCCTAGACACTAAAGATCACTAAACCACTAACACAATTACTATGATCTCTCCCCTTGCTCAGCTTCGTCGCCGCGACCTGGTTATTGCCTACACCCTGCTGCGGATTCTATTTGGCATTAACTTTTTCAACCACGGTTTTGTGGGTATTTTCGGCGAAGGATCCCTGCCCCAGTACGCCCAGGAAATGGTGGATTTATTTCAAAGTACGCCCACTGCAATTCCTGTCCCCGATTTACTGGTGCGGGGACCTGCCTTTTTTGTGCCCATTGTAGAGTTGCTAATCGGCATCGGTATGACCTTGGGACTGTTTACGGGCATTTCCCTGATTGTGGGCATGGTGCTGTTGACCATGTTGACGTACGGGGTGACGCTGCTGGAAAACTGGGGCGCAGCCTCTAGCCAGTTGACCTATGCCATCGTGTTTACGCTACTTATTGCCGGACGCTGCTTTAATGACCTGTCGGCGGATAAGGCGATCGCCCGACGTCAAAAGCGTGGCTAAAGACCCATCGTAAAAGTCAATAGTCAGCAATTGTTGCCGTCCAAAGACCATGGGCGGCTTTTTGCTGGGGAAAAATTACGAAGAATGACTCAAATTTCCCTCTCTGGGATAGTTGCTTCGGCGATCGCGATAGGGGTTCACTAAACTTGTTAGACCAGAGGAAAGCGCACAAATTTTATCAGCAAGAAAAGAACAGCCAAAATAGTACAGCCAGAATAGATCAGCCAACTATACCATTCCTATGAATTCGCCCCAAAACCCGCTACGTCGCCGCGACTTGGTTATTGACTACACGTTGTTGCGTATTTTATTTGGCATCAACTTTTTTAACCACGGCTTTGTGCGCCTAGACTCCCTGCCCCAATTTGCCCAGAGCATGGTGGACATGTTTAGCGAAACCTTTGTACCTGAGCCCCTCGTGTATTTGCCCGCCCTGCTGGTGCCCATTGTGGAATTGATTATCGGCATTGGCATGATTCTGGGGCTGGGCACGGAGATTTCCCTGATTGCCGGCATGATTTTGATGATGGTGCTCACCTATGGCGGCACCCTGGTTGAAAACTGGAGCGCCGCCTCTAGCCAGCTCATTTACTGCCTAGTATTTACCGTTTTGATTGCTGGACGCTGCTTTAATGACTTGTCGGCGGATAAGGCGATCGCCCGTCGCCAAAAGCGTAGCGGTCGATCAGCCTAAGCAAAATACCAAAATACCCTGGGATTAAGGCTGGTCTTCGGACGGGCTAGCCACCTGAAAATTGCCCAGCACCTCCTCCAGCACCGCATCCCGATGCCAGAGCGTATCCGTATCCAGTGCCACGAAATATACCTGACCCGCGATCGCCGTACTAGCCACCACCGATACCTGAGCCGGATTATCAATGACCGAAAT
>CALCTI010000254.1 GCA_937894105.1 uncultured cyanobacterium | reverse complement strand
TTTGTATGGTCTGGTTAACTCGCCACTCCGAAGATGTAGTGGATGAAAGAGAGCTGTCCTCTCCTGTCCTTCTTATCGACGCCACAAATCTGCCCTTTGCGAATCATGGTCATCGCTTCATAGCCTTTCAAAGTGCGGCGAGCGGTGTTGAACGACCCAAATCCTAGTCCAGGTTTGACTAACCGTTTGATTCGTCGATGGTCTTGCTCCACTCGGTTGTTGAGGTATCTCACCGCTCTGAGTTGAGTCCTCTGAGGAATTTGCTGGTCCTCTTTTAGCTCCTTCACGGCCCTTGGGTAAGCTGGATTTTTGTCCACGTTAATCACCCGTGGTGTTTGGATATGATTTCCCTTCAATACCTTGCTGAGGAACCGCTTCGCTGCCTTGGTATCCCGCTTAGCACTCAGCATGAAGTCTAACGTTTGACCGTTTTCATCCACTGCACGGTAAAGGTACTTCCATTGCCCCTTCACTTTCACGTAGGTCTCATTCACTTTCCATGACTCTCCAGTGGGACGCAGATGGCGACGGCATCGTTTGTTGAGTTGTGGAGCATATTGCAGCACCCAACGATGAATGGTGCTGTGGTCTACACAGAGCCCTCGTTCCGCCATCATCTCTTCCAAATCCCGATAGCTCAGGGAGTAGCGGCAATACTAGCGCACGTTGAGCAAGATGAGGTCGTCTTGAAAATGCTTCCACTTGAAGGGGGCGGAATGGAACATGGGGCTGAGATGGGATGCCACGGCTCTGACCTCCACATTATCGCTCTACTTTTTTGCGACAGAGCCTCGTCATCTCTCTAAAGCTAATTGTTTAAACCAAGCGATCGCCCTTGCCTATTCACCGTTGCCCAGCAAAGCATCTAATTGACTTTGGACCGTCGCATCATCGGGATTGAGTTCGAGGGCACGGCGATAATCGGCGATCGCCTCGTCAAACTTCCCCTGCTCCGCCAGCAAATTCCCACGGCTGCTGTAGGTGGGGGCAAAATCGGGATTGAGTTCCAGGGAACGCTTGTAATCGGCGATCGCTTCGTCAAATTTCCCTTGCTGTTGTAGCGCCCTGCCCCGCCCCCAGTAAATGCGAAAATCAGAAGCTGGACGCATTCCCAGGGCGCGATTAAAGTCGGCGATCGCCTCATCAAATTTCCCCTGTTGAATCAGAAGTTCGCCCCGCCCGATGTAGGCGATGGAGGTATCTTCGGCAAGCTCGACGGCGCGGTTAAGGTCAGCGATCGCCTCATCCAGTTTCCCTTGGCCAGCTAAGATGCCCCCACGCATTTGGTAAGCGTAGGCAAAATCTGGATCCAGCGTAATCGCTCGGTTGACTTGGGTCAGAGCCTCATCCGGTTGTCCTTGCACATCTGCCGCAAATGCACAGAGGCTGTAGGACCAAGCAAGGCTGCCAAAATTAGGCTCACCTTCGACGGTAGTGGTCACCGATTCAGGAGCCGCATCGATCGCGATCGCCCGGTTCAGATCAGCATTTCCCTCAGGAATTTTTCCCTGATCTCGCAAGGCAAACCCTCGCTCGCTGTAAGCCATCGCAAAGTCGGGCTTGATTTCGATTGCCCGAGTGAAACTGGCGATCGCCTCGTCTAGCCGCCCGTGCTTCGCCTGCAATTGCCCCCGCACAAAATAGGCATAGTCAAAATCGGGGCGCACTTCCACGGCGCGGTTGTAGTCGGCGATCGCCTCATCAATCCGCCCCATCTCTTCCAGTAACTTTGCCCGAGAAATATAAAGACGATGAAAGTCGTCAGGCTTTAGTGCAATGGCGCGCCCATAGTCAGCGAGTCCCTCCTCTTGTCTATCGGGGAAATTGTGGAACAGCACAAACCCGCGCGTCATATAAAGTCGAGCGTTATTGGGCTCCAATTCAATAGCGCGGCTGTAATCAGCAACAGCAGCCTCATCCCCCTCTTCCACCAGCCGAAACGCGTCCCCGCGTTTCACATAAAAGTCAGTATTATCGGGGTCCAGCTCAATGGCGCGACCGTAATCGGCGATCGCCTCATCCCACTTTTTTTGTAAATACAGGGCCCGGGCTCGACCGCTGTAGGCATCAACATTGTCGGAACCCAGTCGGATAACCTGCCCAAAAAGTGCCTCTGCCTCTGAGTACTCACGGGCTTCCAGCGCCGCATTGCCCTGCTGAATTAGCGCCTCAATATTGTCATGGTCTCTGTGAGCTAGCTGCCCCTCAAACGCCAGAGCGATCGCCCCATCCGCCCGCCTTTCCAGAGCCTGAACCTGACCCGGCACCACCAGTGCCCCCGCCAACACCGCACCAACAATTCCCCGAATTCTCATCATCGCCTCATCATCCACATTTTTCGGAAAAGTGAAGTGATCCTAGCAACGACGCTGCTCCGAAGTATTGTGATAGTGACACTTTGGAATGGGGCACTGATCGCCGGCTCAACCTTGGGCAGCTATGGCGATCGCCCAGGTAAAAAAACACTGTAATCCATGATTTGTAGGTCGCTAGATTATTTCGGATTCTCCCGAACGCTAGGCAAGCTCCATGCTTCTGAGCATCCGAGCTACGCCGGACAAATCACATCAATCACTCCAGACTTTTAGCAGCGAAGTTGCTGGTTCTTGGGGCCGGATTTTGAGGACTGGGCGATCGCCAATAATGCCTAAAATTTTATCCATTACTAACCTTAAAACTGCCTTTATCTACGGCTCTAGAAACGTTGACAGAGGCGAACCAGGATATTGAAGGAGTTTGACCTTTGCCACAGGTGGAGGTAGACGCAGTGGGGTTTGGCGATAGTTCCATTGATTTGGTGGTGCGCTATTGGACCCATCCGGAGAAAAGAGAGGTTCGACAAACCCAAAGTCGCGTGATGTTGGCGTTGAAAAAAGCCTGCAATAAAGCTGGAATCAGTATTCCGTACCCAATTCGTAGCGTGTACTCTTTTGACCAGAATCAGTTTTCTGATAATGAGGCTCAGGGTACGGCACGTAAGCAAATGGGCGCAACTAGTTGGAATGCTTCCCAGGGGCGCACCGAAAGTTGGCAGTTTGTCTCTGGAGAAACTTTTGGCGAGGGAAAGTGTAGTAAAACGGCAGTGGTGTGGGATACTAAAAAGCCGCTGTTGGAAATTTGCTGACCACCTCGCTGCGATCGCGCAATATTTCTAAGCGTCACGGTAAACCAGTGTTTCGGTGCGTGGTTTAGCAAAGTGCATTTGTGCTTAGCTCCTCTCACAAATACCGATTAGCGGTTTGCCCCCAAATTTTTCATGTCTAGATCTTCCCAAAATTTAGACGCACACCTAGACGCAAATAACCTAACGAACGAGACATGGCTAAGCGAGTAAAACTGGTCCTTCGAGAGGACATTTATAAGTTGGGCAAAAATGGTGATTTGGTGGAAGTTGCTCCCGGCTATGCCCGTAACTATTTGTACCCGAAGGGTTTGGCGGTTCCCGTGACCCCCGGCGTAATGAAGCAGGTGGAGCGTCGCCGGGAAGAGGAGCGCCAACGGAAAATCGACGAACGCAATAAAGCAGAGTCTACAAAAACTGCTTTGGCTACGATTGGCTTGCTGCGAGTGCCTTAGCCGGTGGGTGAAGACGACGCCATCTTTGGTAC
>CALCTI010000253.1 GCA_937894105.1 uncultured cyanobacterium | reverse complement strand
CCCCCTGGATTTTCCAATGCGCCAATGGCGTGCTGCAACAACAAATCTCGCAGCACCCGCGCCTGCTGCACCGCCGACACAATCAAGGTTTCCTGGGATGCGCCGCTGCTAATGGAGGCCTCGTACCATTTCGCCAACCCATCACCAATACCCGCCGCCAACATGCGATTGGGAGCCGTCGCTACCAGGTCGTAATCCAAAATCAGCAAATCAGGACATTGATCCAAGGGCACATCATATAAAAACGCCCCATCGTCGGAATACACGTTAGACAAGGCCGTCCATGCAGCGCAGGTGGCTCCGGTGGTGGGAACGGTAACCACGGGGATCTGGCGCTGGTGGGCAAGCAGCTTGGCGGTGTCCAGGGCTTTGCCGCCTCCCAAACCGATCACAAAATCCGCTCGATGATTGGCTGCCCCTTCGTTAAGGCGTGCCAGTACGGACTCGCTGCAATCGGGGGCGGTGCTGGCGATTTGGATCGTGAGAGTGTCTAAGGCGATGTCTAAGCTTTTTTGGGCGGTGGCGATCGCCCGATTCCCACCCACCACAATTGGCCGGGAGCCAAATTTTCCCAGCGCCGCGCCGGCCCCTGCCAAAATCCCTCCACCTCGCACCACTCGTCCTGGGGCGATCGCCAACGCCGCCGAGAAAGGGGAGTCCGGGGAAGATTGAGGGCAACTGGGGGGGGGAGGGGCAGGAAAATTCGACATACGGATTAGGGTTGGAAAATCGATTGCTAGGAACGAGGCGATCGCCACAGCAGCGAATCACCCATATTTGGTTCACGATCATAGCAAGTTCAACGAAGGCGAAAAATAAGGGATCTCCCCAAAAGTCCGCAACTCCATTATTGGTGAGGGTAAAGGGTGACCGTGGGGTTTTCGTCGATGCGTTTGGTGAGCGATCGCGAAATTTCTCCCAAATACACCGGCTGGGAAACCCCATTATCAAGATGTCGAATCTCCCGCGCCCGCACCACCAACGGCGACACCGCCGCTCCCAAGCGACCGGGGGAATACAGGTCCAACGCCGCCTGACGCAAAGTAGCATCCAGGGTGTCGTCATCCAAATCCACCGCCACCGCAATCACCGTCTCTACACCGCCGGTGTCATAAACCAACGAATAGCGAGCCGCCCCGTCGATAATAGGACGCTGAAAAAACGCTAGCCCAAAGCCAAAGAGCCCCACCGTCAGCACCCCTGTAAAAGCGGTAATCCCCACCATGCGAAAACGAAAGCCCCAGCCAAAGATAAAGGCGGCAACGGTAAAAACGGCGCAGGCTAGGTCAAATAGCCCTAAATACTTTGCCCCTTCTAGGGACAAGGCGGTGGCGTCAAAGGAACTGATATCCATAAAAGTTAGGGGCAACCGTAAACGGGCGGAGAAGGTCTGGAAAGGTCTGGAAAATTAACCTTTATTCTGCTAATTCTCCATCAGTTTGTCTAGGCGCTCTCGGATTTGTAGGCGAACCAGCGATCGCACAAACCAAAACCCGCTAACCCCAGCAATAACAAACGCAAAAATCGCCCAGCTCACTAAATTACCGCTCACCAGCACCGCCCCCACCAGCGCCCCAAAGCCGGTCACCACGCCGTAAATTAGCGATTTGATGCCCATGTTGATTCGTCTCAGGGCGCGATCGCTCTCAATGGCCTGCACCCGAATTTCCAACTCCCCCTGCATCACCCGCTCTTCCAGGCGCAACACCGCCATTTCTATCGGGCTGGGCTTGCGAATTTTCTCCGTCACAAACAGCGTGGCCTGCTTCGCCACCTCCAACAGCCCGCGACTGCCCGCCTCTTGAACCCCCGCCCAGCGCTTCACAAAGGGCTTGGACGCCGCCAAAATGTTGTAGCTCGGGTCCAACCGTCGGGCAATGCCATCCAGGGTTGTCAACGATTTCAACGCATAGGTCATTTGCGCCGGCAATCGAAAGGGCTGTTCTTCAAACAGGGACGCGATTTCCTTTTGCATTTGGGCAAATTCACCGACGCTAACGGGGCGCTCCGCAAATTTTTCCAACGTAAAATCCAGCAATTTTCGCACCGGTCGCATATCAGAAACCGGCTCAATAAATCCCATTGCAATTAACGTTCTCAAAACCCCTTCCGTGTCTTTTTTTAACACCGCAAACAGGGTCTTTACCATTTGCTCCTTCGCCAACGACTGCATCTCCACAGCCATGCCAAAATCGTAAAAAATCAGCTCCCCCTGAGGGGTCACCGCTAGGTTTCCAGGGTGAGGATCCGCATGGAAAAAACCGTCCTGCAAAAACTGTTTTAAATAACAGCAAATGCCTAGCTGATTCAGCGCTTTAACATCCACTCCCATCGACTCTAACTGGGGCACATCATCCACTTTTGTCCCCGACAAATATTCCATTACCAACACTTTAGAAGTGGTGTATTGCCAGTAAATTTTAGGGACGATAACTCCCGGATAGTCTTGGAAATTGCCGCGAAATCGTTCGGCATTTTGAGCTTCTTGGAGGTAATCAATTTCCCGAAATAGAATTCGGAAAAACTCATCGTAAATGCCTTGTAAATCGTAAGTTTTTGCCCAGGAAAATCGCTTATTACAAAATTCGATTAGCTGCTGCACCACGGTGGAATCGAGCTTAATCAAGGGCTCCAACCCGGGGCGTTGCACCTTCACCACCACCTCTTCCCCGTTGGGCAACATGGCTCGATGCACCTGTCCTAAGCTGGCGGCGGCGATCGGTGTGGGGTCAAAGCGTTGAAATAGTTCGCCAATGTGCTGCCCCAGTTCCTGTTCCACTCGGGCGATCGCCTCGGAAGAACTAAACGGCGGCACCGAATCTTGTAGCTCCGCCAGGGCGCTAATGTAAGCCTTGGGCAATAAATCGGGACGGGTGGATAACGCCTGCCCCACTTTGATAAACGCCGGCCCCAACTGCACCAGTTTTCGCGTTAGCCACTTTGCCCGTTTTTCCTGGCGCTGTTCGTTTTTATGACGCCCTAAGGCAATATCTAGCCCTAGCCCGGTAAAAAATCTAGCAAAGGCGCTGAAGACGCTGATGCGGCGAGACATCAGCGAATATTGCGATCGCTGCCAAAAAGGTTGAGGGGGAAGTTGCCGAGCCAGCATGCACCAAAAAGCGAAAAAAGTTAGTTAAAAAATCAATTAACCAAAGAATCAATTAACCAACGGAAGGCACGCAGCAGAACACAAAATCCTATTATTACAAGGGCGTCCTAGCCAGGCGCTATCCCTAGGGGAATTGGTCTTAGTGTAAAAGATTTAGGGTCAAAGATTCAGGCTCAAAGATTCAGCGCCCTAAAACTTCAACCCAGCTATTGTTTCAGTTCATTTTCCGATGCAAGAATGGCGATCGCCCCCATTTAAAACCAGCAAGGTCCTAGCATCCTTGTCCAAAAGCCTTTTCCGCCGCAATTTCTGGGACAATTTTGAGACAATAGTGAACTATTCCGGCTTTTGACGGTGTCAGCTTCCCGCAGCAAAGGAATGGGTAACAAAAAGATAATCTGGAGAATGCGGCGAGGTCACAGGTGCCCACACAGGGGTCGGTCAGACAAAGACAGTTAACAAAAAATGGTACGTAACCAGTACCTAAAAAGCGGTCAGGAAAAGGCGGCAAACAGGGCGTCAATGGCGTCAAATATTGGTAGACAGTCGACACACTAGCGAAACGCGCAGCATGGAAAATTCCAGTGATGGTCAACAGCGAATAAAGCAGTGGATGAGCCAGGTGGGATGCCGCAGCTGGCGGGCTTTGGCGGATCGATCGGGCGTGTCCCTGTACCAAATTCGCCAGCTGCGTGAGGGAGAAGTGGCGCGGATGCGGCTGGAAACCCTAGGGCAACTGGCCAAGGCGCTGCAAGTGACCACCGTTGATTTACTCGCTGCCGTTACGGAATTTTCTCCCGATTTGGGGACTAATGGCGACTTGGAAGCGGCTGAAGATAGCGCAGAAATTTCACCGGGCGGATTGGTGGACAGTGCGCGGGAATTGGCGGCAATTCAGCAGGAGTACGATCGCCTCAGGGGCGAAGTAAAAAACAATCAAGACCAGGTGTGGGAAGGGTTTCAAAAGGGTTCCCTAGCTATTTTGGAGGCGTGGCTTGTGGGCTGGTGCAAAGCGGTGGGGGCGGTGCTTAGGTATCCCCAGAGACCCGGGTATCGGCTGCTGTTATTGTTGCGCCCCCTAGATGAGTTGATGAACCATTGGGCTGTGGTGCAAATTGCGCCCATCGGTGAAGAGGTAGCTTTTGATCCCCAATGGCACCAGGTGTCCCAGGGCAAGGCGGAACCGGGCGATCGCGTCCAGGTAATCATGCCGGGATTTCGCCACCACGGGAAACTGCTGCACCGTGCCCAGGTCAAGCCGGTCAACTTGCTGGATTAAAAAGCTAAACCGTCAAAGTTAGAATTAACGAGCCAACGTGGGGTCCAGCCACAGCAAGAGTTCATCCAAAAGGCGATTTAAATCTCGGTAAACAATTTCCTCTTTCACCCAGTTACCAAGGGAATTGAAGGAGTTGCTGAGGTTGCTGATGCTGTTGAAGCGATCGCCCAATTCCGACAGCGCCGAGGAAGGCAAATCCATCTCTTGCCCAATGGGGGTTAAATGATTCCCCGCCAGCAATTGAATTGAACTTAAATTGCCAAATCGTTCGAAAAAAATAGAATATAATTCTCGCGACTGATCGATTTCATCAGTCTTAAACTTGACGATTAAGTTGCGACGAATATGATATTTTTCTTCAATTAACTGGAACGTTTCATCGGGCGTTGGATCAAACTCCAAATTGTTAGAAATGGGGTTAAAACGACGGCTCGAATTTTGATTATTTGCACGGCGACTTCCCAACCATTGATTCACGGACTGGTTAATGGACTGACTAATTGACTGTCCCAACTCCCCTGGCAAGCTCACATTAACGCCCTTGCCCAACCCGTCCTGCATATTCCGCTCCATCCGCTGAACCAGGGGCGAAAGCTGATCCATAAGTGGCACCGCCCGCGTCGCCGGAAAATTATTAAACGCAATAAACATATTGCCCGCCCGCTCCGTGGACAGGGCACTGCCCAATAGCAAATGCAGCTTGCAGCCCATACTGTGCCCCAGCCCGTAAATGGGCAAACTCCGCCGCCGCAGTTTCCCTAGGCGGTTCAGGCGATCGCGGGTTTGCTCAAACTCTGTAAATACGTCTCGGGCGATCGTCCAATGGTCAAAGGTATTGACAAAGGGCGTGGCGATAATTGCGTAACCTTGGTCCGCCAAATGTTCCAATAGCCAGCGGTAGGTAAACTGGGGAGCCGCTGCGATAAACGCGCCACCAAGGAAATGGATTAGGGCGATCGGTCGGGGGGGCAGCAACACCCAGTTACCATTAATTTCTTGCCAAGCGATCACAGATGATGACATAAGCTTCGGTAGTAGCAGGTCCACTGTTTGGAACCTACCCCTTTTAGGGTCTAGTTGCAGCCAAAAGTTGCTGAGGTTACTATCGTACCCAAATCTTATCTTTTAAAGGTTGACTGTAGAACCGTACATTCCCTGTCTTATTGAAGATTCTCCTTCTAAACTCCCATGATTCCTGTTCTCTCCAAAAACATCAAAGTCATTGCCACCTTACTACTAGCCTCTAGCATTCTCACAGGCTGTTATAGCGGGTCAGAGTTAGAGAATACAGCGACAACAGAAGCAGCAGACGATAGCAAAATAGAAGCCGTGAATTTAACTCTTGAAGAATATACTCGGACGATGAATGAAGAGGATCTTGGCGGCCACATGGAAACCTTAGACGTTGATTCGCCAGGATTCAATAACACGAAAGAGATGCTAGAACAACTCTTCGAAGTTTACGATCTAGAGTCAAAGGTAGAGATAATTGAGGTCGTCGAATCTAGCCCGAATACTGTAAAAGTAAGGGTTAAACAAACCACAACAAAAATTAGTGGGCCTGAGTTTAGAAACAATGAGCTAACAGTCGTTCATACACTTAACAACAAAAATGGAGCTTGGA
>CALCTI010000252.1 GCA_937894105.1 uncultured cyanobacterium | reverse complement strand
GTTCCCAATAACCAAATCGCCGGCGAAATCGCCGCGATGCCAATCGCCAGCCATGCCGCCCCCACTGCCACGAGAGCCCCTCCGCTGAGATCTGCTCGACGGATAAAGGCAACGCAGCTAATGGGCACCCCAACCCAAAATAAAAACCACCCCACCCCCCTTGGCACCGCCGCCGGTAAAATTCGCCCCAGCACCACCCCCAACGCAGCGCCCCCCACTAGCTTTGCGTACAGCTCCGCTATCTCCCCCCAGGCGATCGCTATTGCCATTGCCTAACCCCCAAACATCGCCCCCATCGTAAATTCTGAGGGCGTGTTATCGATTTAACTTGAGACGCTTTACAAAGCAGGGAGAGATGAGCACGCCCTAAAAACCAAGCTAGGGGATGGCAAACCCCATGGGGCAGGTAGAAGTGCGCGCCCTTTTCAATAAGAAATTCTAGGGGCTGAAACCCTCGTAGCTATTGAGCTGTAGGTTGGATTGGTGACAGTCCTAGGAAAGACAAGATCTTAAAATACGCCTTATTAAAAACTCCCTTCAAACAATTGAAACTTATGCCATCCCCGAAAAACCCAGCTTGATACTCTGTGTCTAGGACTTTTTAATGGAATGAGGCATCCTCAGGAGAAAAAACGCCACATGAAAGCCATGATTCTTGCTGCCGGACGCGGCACCCGGGTGCGACCCATCACCTTCACGATTCCCAAGCCCCTAATTCCCATCTTGCAAAAGCCCGTGATGGAATTTTTGCTAGAGCTACTGCGTCAACACGGCTTTGACCAAATCATGGTGAATGTGAGCCACCTAGCGAAGGAAATCGAAGACTATTTCCGCGATGGTCAGCGCTTTGGCGTAGAAATTGGCTATTCCTTTGAGGGGCACGTGGAAGATGGGGAGCTGATTGGAAAAGCCCTGGGATCCGCCGGAGGCATGCGCCGTATCCAGGACTTTAATCCTTTCTTTGACGACACCTTTGTGGTGCTCTGCGGTGACGCCCTGATTGACCTGGACCTAACCGCCGCCGTGAAATTTCACCGGGAAAAGGGATCCTTGGCAACCATTGTTATGAAGTCCGTACCGAAAGAAGATGTGCCCAGTTACGGCGTAGTGGTTACCGATGACGACGGCAGAATTAAAGCATTTCAAGAGAAACCGTCCGTTTTAGAGTCCCTAAGCACCGATATCAACACCGGCATTTACATTTTCGAGCCAGAAATCTTCGACTACATTCCCCCTGGCGAAGAATTCGACATTGGGGGTGACCTGTTTCCGAAATTAGTGGAAATGGGTGCTCCCTTTTATGGCACCTCCATGGACTTTGAGTGGGTGGACATCGGTAAAGTGCCTGACTATTGGCGAGCCATTAGCGATGTGCTGTCTGGCAAAGTCAAAAATGTACAAATTCCTGGCAAAGAGGTACGCCCAGGAATTTACACTGGCTGAAATGTGGCGGTGAACTGGGACAAGGTCGATATTCAGGGACCGGTTTACATTGGCGGTATGACTCGTATTGACGACGGTGCCAAGATTGTGGGCCCTGTGGCGATTAGCCCTAACTGCCATATTTGCAGTGGCGCAACGGTGGAAAATAGCGTTATTTTCGAATACTCTCGCCTCGGTCCTGATGTGCGCCTGGTGGATAAGCTTGTGTTCGGGCGCTACTGCGTGGATAAAACCGGCGCTGTGATTGATGTGCAGGCGGCGGCCCTAGATTGGCTGATCACCGATGCCCGCCAGGCACTACCTGTGGATTTGCCTGAGGAGAGTAAGGCGATCGCCGAACTCCTCCAGTCCGACTAAGCCAATCACGCCTATTAAGCCTGCTAGACCAGAGGGATTGCCAGCGTAAAGATCAGAGACGTAAAACAAGCGCCTTAAAAGTCCCTCAAAATGCTTTTCCTAGCCTTACTTTCTCCCTAAGCAAGTAAGTTTTTAGACAAATAGTCGGCAATAAGCTGACAATACAGAAGCAGGGGATTACGCTAGGACAGATCCCCAAAGGCGTTTAGTAAAGTCTGTAGATTTCTACAAGCGCCTGTAAAAAAAATACTTTTGGCGATCATTGGGATTGACTGACCATTCGGCCCATTTCAACAGTTCATCCTGGCATAGGTAAAGGTTTACGCCGAATAAATTCCATGGCAGACAGTCGCATTGCATTTTTAACTGGGTGCGCCCTAACGGGAGCAATGGCTTTTGCCGTCGCGAAAGGCTGGGTGAATATCGATACCCAATCCCTCACCTCTTCTATGGAAGCTGGCGATAGCCTGAGCACCTCCATTGACGATGTGCCTTTGGATGGTGAACTGCCTCCCCCGCCGCCCCCAGCCTCCTCACTAAATTCCGTGCCCATGTCTCCGGCGGCGATGGATAAGCTGGAAGAGCAGCTCAAAAAGCAAGCAGAGCAAAATTCTACGGCGATCGCCACCTTGCGCGAGGACCTAAAAAAACAGCGCACAGACCTGGATAAACTTCAGGACGAACTCTCAGGGCAAGACGAAACCTTAGCGTCCATGGCTCTGGATGATCGGCTGTCGCAGTTAGCGGACCGCAATGATCAGCCTTTCTGGACCCAGGGTATTCTTTGGGCTTTAGGTGGCATGGTGCTGACCGTAAGCAGCATTGTGATGGCTGGCGTTTTTGCCATGATGGCTCGCAATAACCGCGATCGCGCGTCTCGCCCCCAGCCATTCCACTCCATTCGCGTTGTTCCCGGCTATTTACCCGGTCGTGACCACCCCGAACTGGTTACCCCCCGCCGCCCGTCCAGCTCCACTGACTACGTTGACTACGACTATTGATTACGGGCACTGGTTACGGGCACTAAACTTTTGGTCGCTTTCTGAAACAAAAAGCCGAGTCATTATTTGCTGACTCGGCTTTTTGTTTCACTATGTAAACTTGCTTTGACGATTTAGCGTACAAACTGGGGCATGACTTCCGCCGCCGTAAATACTCCGTAAATACCGCGCTGATGGAGCGATCGCCCCGCCTTCAAGTAGCCAAACGCTGGGCCACACACATTCGCCGCCATGCTGGTTTCGTCACCAAGGGTAAAGGTGTGGGTAGAAATTTTCCCTTCAAACGTCCGCCCGGTTACCTGAACGTTGGTGCTCAGGGGCTGTTGCGGATTGCGCGTATCCACCACGCCGCCCACCGTTACCTGGTGGCGATCGCAAATTCCCGCCAGCTCCAGCATCAAATCATCCGCGTGCTCCATATTTTCCAGCGCCAAAATCCCGTTGGTAGTATCCAGGAGCGCCGCCACCTCCTCATCCGTCATCGCCCGCGCCGTCTCCACCCCATAACCGGGCATATGGGCAATATCTTCCCTAATCGTCGCCCGATAGGCTTCCCAGTTGGCGATTCCCACCCCAAACGTAATCTTGACGCTGTGAATTTGGGCATAACTTTGGGCAGCGATCGCCGCCGCCGCCGTTAGCAGCCCCGGAGTCGCCCCACAGCCGGTCATATAGGTGATCCCCGCCCCCTCCAGCCGGTCCTGCAACGCCAGCATCTGCTCCATAGCACTGGTGCGCTTCAGGGCATCCACCAGCACCCCTTGCCAGCCAGCCTCAATAAACTGCTCCACCACCGACGCCATAAACGTATTGGGCAAATTCGGCAGCGCCAAAAAATATCCCTCCGCCGCCGTCGCCGTCTTAATCAACCGGTCGATACTGCTTTCAACCCGTTCCCCAAAAGTCTCCACATCGCCCACCGAACCCCCTGTGCGATAAGCCGTAATGCACTGATCGGCGTCCAAACCATCGGCATCGTAAACAACCCCATCCCGGTCCGCCGCTGCCACCAAACGCATGTGCTGCTTAGGAGCCAAAACCCTCGCTGCGGCCTGACCTAAGCCCCCAAAACCTAAAACCCCCACCCGAATCAGTTCATTTGACTTAGATGACATCACCGAAGATACCGCTGAAGGAACTGTCGCTACACTCATAAGCCTTAGCCTCAAAAAACAACTGCTCGAAAACGAAACCTAAAAATAAACGATAGAAATAGCGATCGCTCAACACAGGAGTAGAACGATGCAAGATACTTGAAATATGGCGTCGATTGAAGGCAACCATCGAAATCTAACCGTGATTCTTTAGGTTGCGGACACAATCAAGTTGCGTCACACTGGGCTGAACGGCGAAAACAATGAGCCTTGACATGATTGATTGTTAAGCCTTATTGCGCTATTTGATGACAATGAATATCATTAGTGTGTCTTGACCTTGGGCGCAACATTACATGGAAACACTTGAATTTATTATTTATCCCGACGGACGGGTGTTAGAGAAAGTAACGGGCGTCAAGGGTACGGACTGTATGGGTATAACCGACAAAATTGAAGAAGAGTTGGGTCGCGTCTTAAGTCGTGAAGCAACCGCAGAGCAGTTCGCTGCCAACGTTTTAGAGGAAGATGCAAGTGTTTCCCAATCACAATTTAGCGATTGGTCTTAGCGAGCCGACAGGCTTGTTTTATTACAAGAAAAGCGGCGCATAGCGGCGCATAAGGCAAAGCAGGGATCTAATAACCTGCCTGATTAACAGCAAGTTTTCCAATGGTGTAAGTCACATCCCCGCTGTCAAAAATGATCTATGCTGGCAACTAGGGATTAATATCCACATCATTCGTAAAATATCTCTATAAACAAAGAAGTCAACACTAGCAGAACAGTCCCATGTCCCATTTCAGCCAAGTCAAAACCCAAATTCGAAATCTAGACTCTTTGAAAACGGCTTTGACCGATTTAGGAATTGAGTGGAAAGCAGGTCCCTGTGACGTTCGCGGCTACCAGGGGCAAACCCATAACGCCGATTTGGCGATTTCTCAAGAGAACGGTTACGACATCGGGTTTGCATGGAACGGCTCTGAATATGCTTTGGTGACCGACCTGCAGTATTGGCAGCAAACTGGCACTGTTGATCGCTTTATCAAGAAAGTCACCCAGCGCTACGCTTATCGCACTGTGATGAGCACCAGCAGCGAGAAAGGATTCCAAGTGTCTGAAGAAAAGCAAAATGCCGACGGCTCAATTCGCTTGGTGCTGCAACGTTGGAATGCATAAATTTTGTAAGTTGTTAGGGCCTAGTTGACGTGGGCTGATGTTGATGCTCTGGTTTGTGCAGTCGCTTTTTACAGAGTGCTGGAATCAGTGATTCCCCTAACTTACTAAGTCTACTAGGAATGTACTAATAAGGTTCTGCGCGCGAGTCTCAGCACGTGCAGAGCTTTTTATTAAACCCATTTAGTTTTACTTAGAGATCAAGTTAGAGCATTAGTTCGTTAGCCTTGCATCGCGGCGCAGTGCAAATGAGGTAAAGGCAATGTTTGATGACCAAGCGCAGCCATCAGGCTGTGAACCTGAACTCGGTGGTGATCTTCGCCATGGGACGGGAGAGCGGACAGGATTTGAGCCTGAACTTGGCGGGTGTGAACGTCAGAAAGGCATTTATGTGGATGAGGTGGAATGCGTAGGCTGCACCTTCTGTTCTCAAGTGGCCCGAAATACCTTTTATATGGAGCCGGATCACGGGCGCGCCCGTGTGGTTAGCCAAAATGGTGATTCAGAGGAAATTATTCAAGAGGCTATTGATACTTGCCCTGTAGATTGTATCCATTGGGTGGACTTTACGGAGTTAAAGCATTTGGAGCGTGAGCGCCAGTACCAGGAAATTCCCACTGCAGGCTTCCCCGTTGAGAAGGCTTTACTACGTAAACGAAGTCAAAGACGGCGCAGTAAGATGCAGGAAGGAAGATTTAAGTAGGGCGTAAAGGCTTAATTATGGCTGACGAGCAAGTGGCGTTTGGATCTGTTGACGACCGTGGTCATTTGGTTACAGAGCAAATAAATCCAGCCAGCGTCAACTTGGATGAACTGTCTTCCTTTGAATTGGTTGATCTGTTCAATAAGGAAGACTTACGTACGTTGGAGGCGATCGCAAACTCTCGTGAAAGTCTTGGAAAAACTGTAGAGTTGGCTGCCGAAGCCTTGAGCAAAGGTGGACGCCTGTTTTATGTAGGGGCTGGCACCAGTGGACGCCTAGGCGTGCTAGACGCTTCAGAATGTCCGCCAACTTTTTGTACTGATCCTGAAATGGTTCAAGGTATTATTGCTGGCGGTAGAGATGCGCTAGTAAAAAGTTCTGAATCCCTAGAAGACAGAACATCGGATGGAGCCGCTGCGATTAACCAAAGAAATATTTCAAGCCAAGATATTGTCGTTGGTATTACTGCCGGTGGAACTACCCCTTATGTTCATGGTGCAGTGCTGTGTGCCCAGGAGAGAGGGGCAAAGACAGCTTTCATTGCCTGTGTCCCAGAATCTCAAGTAGCGCCACCAGGAAAAGTAGATACAGACATTCGATTAATTGTGGGGCCGGAACTATTAACAGGTTCTACACGCTTGAAGTCAGGAACCGCCACTAAGATGGCCCTCAATATTATTTCCACCGGAAGTATGGTGCTCCTTGGGAAAGTCTATGGTAACCAAATGGTAGATGTTTCAGTTACTAATGCAAAACTTCGCGATCGGGCTATTCGAATCATTAGCCACATCGCACATATCAGTCGTGATAATGCTCAATCTCTTCTTGAACTTGCAGGGAACCAAGTGAAACTTGCTTTAGCAATGTACTTAACCAACCTTTCTGCTAACTCGGCTCAAGATCTACTCAATAAAAGTAGTGGAAATCTAAGAAAGAGCATCGAACTGTATGAGAGTGAAAATATTTAGAGCGTCAAAGAAGGTTTCGCCAATCGTTCGCCTTGAATTTATTTGTCCGAATCAAAAAAGGTAAGCCACTTTAAGAAATTAGAGTGGCTTACCTTTCTTATTAATAGCCCTGGCATCGAGCTATTTTGACAAGGACCAACGTCCTAACTATC
>CALCTI010000251.1 GCA_937894105.1 uncultured cyanobacterium | reverse complement strand
TTCTGCCAACGGTTGTAGCTACCAATTTTAGCCGTCGATTTAAGTTGACCGTTAACTTAACCGCCAATTTGAGACATTGTGCGGCCATAGCGCCCAGTGGTTCCAGCATCCCGTTCTTTAAAGTTAATTTCAGGCTTTTGGGTAATCAGCTCCTGCACTTGCGATCGCACCGCTACCAAGTCTTCTCCTTGACGCAAAGGGGTTTTCAAATCAAGCTGACTCGATTCATTCAGCAAGCAGGGGCGTAGCCAACCATCCGCAGATAGGCGCATCCGGTTACAGCGATCGCAAAAGCATTCAGACATTTGGCTAATAAATCCCACGGTGCCCAGCGCCCCCGGAATTTGGAACACATCGGCAGGACCGTTGCCGGCCACCTGTCCCGCTGTTAGCCCCCAGCGATCGCGAATGCGCAGGCGCAAGTCTTCTGACGCCACCCAGCCGCGACTCCCAAACAGAGCCTCGTTACCAATGGGCATAAACTCAATAAAACGCACATGCCATCGCCGCTCCAAGGTTAGCGCCGCCAAGGCTTCCACCTCGTGGTCGTTAACCTCGGGGATCACCACCACGTTTAATTTCAAGGGATCAAAGCCCGCCTGATACGCCGCCTGGATGCCATCCCACACGTCCTGCCATCGCGATCGCCCCTTGGAGCCCACCAGGGTGTCAAACACCTCTGGCTCTAGGGAATCCAGGCTGATATTGATGCGATTTAAACCGGCTTTGTATAGGGGTTCCGCTAATTTCGCCAGCAGAAAGCCGTTCGTGGTCAGGGAAATATCCTCCGTTTCGGGGAACTGGGCGATCGCCTGCACCAACTCCACTAGCCCTCGCCGCAGTAAAGGCTCCCCCCCGGTTAAGCGAAACCGCGTCATCCCCAACGGAATAAACACCTCCTCCAACAGCCGCAGCAGTTCATCGTTGCTCAGCAACATCGTTCGCTGCAAGTACTCAATGGTCTCCCCGTCAGGCATACAGTACTGACACTGGAAATTGCACCGGTCAATTAAACTAATGCGCAAATAATTAATTGTCGGAGTGTTAGCTGTTGGGGAATTGATTTTCGGGTGATTAATTTTTGGATTAATGGCTGGCGTAACTTGAGCTGCTTCGCCAACGGGATCAACCTTGATTAGGACGGGATCAGGCATGGGACCGGCTAAAGGATATTAATTTGACAAGGATTGAGTTTGGCGGTGGATTGAGTTTGGCGGTGGAGACGTTCGTTAATAATTTAAGGCTAGGGGCTGCCATCAATTAAATCTCAAGTTCAATAGCTGCAAGGGTTTCAGCCCCTAGTATTTTT
>CALCTI010000250.1 GCA_937894105.1 uncultured cyanobacterium | reverse complement strand
CGCGCCAAGCCATGTGGGAGTCGGTTCATACTAGCCTTTATTCGGTGACCCAATGGGCCAACGGGCTGGTGGAAACCCAGCTTTCTCACATGGGCTGGGCGGCGATCGCCACAGTTTTTTTTGCTGGATTGCTGACCAGCCTCACCCCATGCATGCTGTCCATGTTGCCGATCGCCATTGGCTATATCGGTGGCTACGAATCGGAGCGATCGCTCGGTGAAGCCGTTGCCCAGTCCAGTTGGTTTGCCCTGGGGCTAGCCACCACCCTTGCCTTGCTGGGGATTGTGTCTGCGGGGGTGGGACAGGTGTACGGGCAAGTTGGATTTGGATTACCCATTGTGGTGAGCCTAGTGGCGATCGTTATGGGGCTCAATCTGCTGGAACTGCTGCCCCTACGCTTCCCCAATTTCGACACCCTTAAGCTCATTCCCGATAATATTTCCACCGGTCTGCGAGCCTATTTGGTCGGTCTCACCTTTGGCTTGGTCGCCTCCCCGTGCAGTACTCCCGTTCTTGCAACTCTGCTCGCTTGGGTGGGCAGCACGGGTAAACCGGTGATGGGTGGGGCGCTGTTGTTTTGCTATGCGATCGGCTACGTATCGCCGCTGGTGCTGGCGGGCACCTTTACCGCCAGCCTAGAAAAGCTGCTTTCCCTGCGGCGCTGGTCCACCTGGATTACCCCCACCAGCGGAGCCCTCCTCCTCGGCTTTGGCACCCTGTCCCTAATGAACCGTCTTCCCCTCAATTGGCTGGGCTCCGTTTGGGAAGGGGGCGGCGTGTAGGTGCCCAAAAGTTAACCACTTTGCGATAATTAATATCCGACCGATTTTCCTACCCGTTGCCCAATCGCCCACTGCCTTTATGGATGCAAAGGACCCGTCATCACCGTCGTTCACTGAGCAATTGAGCCAGCAGTTTAAGCTGATTCGGCGGTTCTGGCGACGAGATATTGTTCCCGCGATCGCCGACCTGCGCTTTGCGATCGTTTTGCTGCTGGCGATCGCCACTTTCAGCATTTTGGGCACGGTCATTGAACAGGGTCAATCTCTCAATTATTACCAAACAAACTATCCCGAAGATCCGGCGCTGTTTGGGTTCCTAAGCTGGAAAGTCGTCCTAATTGCGGGGTTGGATCATGTGTATCGAACCTGGTGGTTTTTAGGATTACTGGTGGTTTTTGGCACTAGCTTGACCGCCTGTTCTTTTCTGCGCCAACTGCCCGCCTTAAAATCCGCACGACGATGGCGTTTTCACTCTCGAATTGAACAGTTTGAAAAATTAGCCTTAAGCGCACGCCTCAACCTTTTTTGGTACTCAAACTCAGAGGAGAAAGGAGATTTAGAGCCGCAAAAAGGCGACGATCATTCTGACAAATTGAAACTTGAGTTTGTTAAAGATTACCTAGCAAAAAAGTCCTATCGAGTCTTTAGAAAAGGGAACAGCGTCTACGCCAGAAAAGGAATTGTTGGGCGTATCGGTCCCATTGTGGTTCATATCAGTATGTTGCTGGTTTTGCTTGGGGCAATTGTGGGCGCGCTGGGTGGATATTTCGCTCAGGAGATTGGACCCAGCGGCGGCATTATTAAAATTCAACATCTGCTAGATGCGGGACCTTTTGGGGTGGCACGGGTCCCTAAAGATTGGTATTTAAAGGTGAATCGATTTTGGATTGACTACACCCCCAGCGGCGATATTGATCAGTTTTATTCGGACCTGTCGGTGATGGGAACCGATGGGACAGAACGCGAACGCCAAACTATTCATGTCAACAAACCCCTACGCCATAAAGGCACCACCATTTACCAAACCAATTGGAGCATCGCCGCCGTTAAGGTACATCTCAACAACAGCCCAGTGTTTGAATTACCCATGGCCCCCCTGCAGGGAATAAGCGATCGCCTGTGGGGAACCTGGGTGCCCACGAAGCCAGACCTAAGCGAAGGGGTGTCATTGGTGACCCGAGATTTACAGGGAACGCTGTTGGTTTACGACATGAAAGGGAACCCGATCGCCACGACGCGGGTGGGGCGTTCTGTGAAAGTTAATGGCATTAATTTTGTGGTTGATGATTTGGTGTGTAGCACCGGTTTGCAAATCAAAATGGACCCTGGCATTCCGTTAGTTTATTTGGGCTTTGGATTGCTGATGCTGGGCACTTTGATGAGCTATGTTTCCCATTCCCAAGTGTGGATTTTGGCCACGGAAAAAGGGCTTTATGTGGGCGGAAAAACCAACCGGGCTCAGGTGGCATTCGAGCGGGAAATGTTAACGGCGATCGCCGATTTCCAAAAGCTAGAATCCCAGTCTGAAACCTCTCCAACCCCCGACTCTCCAGTCACTGTTTAGCTCGACTTTTAACGCGATGGCCTACACCCTCGGTCTTGATTTTGGAACTTCGGGCGCGCGGGGAATCGCCATTTCTAACTCCACCGACGACGCCATTTCTAACTCTAACGATGATGAACTCATTCAATGCACCGTTGCAGGGGCATTGGAGTCAGGGTCGAAGTTAGCTGAAGCCTGGAAAGGTCAGCTTTGGACATTGCTTGGGGAGTTGCCGATCGCCGTGCGTCGGAATTTACGAGCGATCGCCATTAACGGCACCTCGTCAACAGTATTGTTGGCAACGGCGACGGGGCAGGTGGTGGCAGGACCGTTGATGTATAACGATGATCGCGGGCGGGCGGGGCTCAAAGAATTTAGCCCACTGTTGGAGGCGACGAGTGGGGCGCGATCGCCCACGTCGACGTTGGCAAAAGTTTGGTGGTGGCGAGGCGATCGCTTCGGTGGTCAGTGGGCGCACGCTGCCGACGCGCCGCTAATTTTTCATCAAGCGGATTGGCTCAGCTTTTTACTCCACGGACAACTTCAGTTAGGGGGCATAAATCCTAAGGCAATCAGCGATTATCACAACGCCCTAAAGCTGGGCTACGATCCGGTACGCCTAAGCTATCCTGAGTCTCTGCAAACCACAGATTTTGGGATTTCTTTGCCCCACGTGGTGGCTCCCGGCAGGGTGATTGGTGGGATTTTGCCGGCGATCGCCCAGCGCTTTGAAATCAACCCCGCCTGCCAAATCGTTGCAGGCTCCACCGATAGCATTGCTGCTTTCCTGGCCAGCGGTGCGTCTCAACCGGGGGAAGCGGTCACCTCTCTGGGCTCAACGTTGGTCCTGAAGCAACTCAGCACCGTCCCCGTCAACGCACCAGAATTCGGGGTTTATAGCCATCGGCTGGGCACTCGCTGGCTGGTGGGCGGCGCATCCAATACTGGCGGCGCAGTGCTCAGCCACTTTTTTTCCAGCGGCGAATTAAACCGCCTCAGTCAGCAAATTAATCCAGAAAGTCCCAATACTTACGATTACTATCCGCTGCTAAAACCGGGGGAACGTTTTCCCGTCAGCGATCCCGATTTAGCCCCTCGGTTAGCCCCTCGTCCGGAGAGCGATCGCGACTTTTTGCACGGGATATTAGAGGCGATCGCTCGCATCGAAGCTCAGGGATATCAACGTCTGACAGAGCTAGGGGCAGATTCCCTTAGGTCAATTCAACCGGCCGGAGGCGGCGCGCAAAATTCAACATGGACCGACATTCGCCAGCGCTATTTTTCTGTCCCCGTCACCGCAGCGGAGCACACGGAGGCGGCTTATGGCAGCGCGAAGTTAGCGGCAACTGCACAATTGACGGCCCCTTAGGCAGATCGGCGACGACGGATTAGACCCAAACCCGCAACGCCCGCCAATCCCAGCAATAGAGAAGGCTCGGGAACGTCTGTGCTGTCCGCAATAAACTCACCGGCGATCGCCACAGAATCGTTAAAACACTCGGCGGCAATGTGAGCCACAAACTGACCCAACATACCGGGGGGAAGCTCAAACTTAAAGCCAAAGGACTGGCGCTCACCGAAATCTGCTCCGCTCAAAAAGGAACTTTCCGGCTGACCTATCGTACCGGGCACATCATTCAGATTAAAGCCATAGCTGCTCAAGCCCGCTTCATCCAGCATGGCAATATCGCCCACTTTAGTGCCGCTCTGAAGGACGTTGTAGGACGCATCAAAATAAGGGTCATTCGCCGCAAGGTCACCAACAGAAGCAAAGCCACCTTCGCTATTTACAGTGGCGGCATGATCTCCAACACTGTCGAAACCATTGTCCACAAATTGCCCGCTGGCATTGGTGAAGACCCCCGTTCCGCTGACTCCAGCATCATTGCCGCTCGCAAAGCGCACCGCGAGAAAGTCACCATTGCCTTCAGACATGGTGCCGCCGCCAAAGTTAAAGAACAAATCGCCCCACTCGATACCGTTGGGATCGTCCCCTTCTAAGTCAAAGCGGGAGTCGATGCCAACGATTACCTCGTTTCCAACTTGCTTGATGCCAATGCCGTAAAACTCGTACTTGCCTCCCAGTTGCCCCGTGTAACCGTCATTAAAGGAATCAACGGCATAGTTCCAGCCGTTCACAATGGTGCCCGCATTGGCTTGGGGAGCTGATACGGCGCTGAGGCAGGCGATCGCCCCCAAAGAGGCCACACACTGAACGACGCGGGTGTTGAAAAACTTAGGATTAAAAATCATGGATTCTGCGCTGTTGGGACTACATTGGGACCGTCATCAACGAGAGCTGTAATGCAACCATTGTAAAGCTTGAAGTTTTCAGAGCTTTTATTGTGGCGATCGCCTCACCCCCAACGCACCTCTCTAGGGCGCGTAATCCCCACTGCATAAGGCTTCTGGAGATTAATTGATGACACGCCCTAGGAAATTAGCTCAGAATAATTGAATGCCGAGCTTAGGCATGGCGGCGACGGCGCACTAGACCCAAGCCAGCAATTCCGGCCAAGCCCAGCAGCAGGGAAGGCTCAGGAACATCCGTGCTTTCTGCAATAAATTCGCCCGTTATGGCAACAGTGTCGTTGAAGCACTCTTGAGCAAGGTGAGCCACAAACTCACCCACCATTCCGGGGGGAAGCTCAAACTTAAAGCCGTAGGACTGGCGCTCACTGAAATAGCTAACGCCGTTACTGCTGTTAGGACGACCGGCGAAGGTATCACTTTCAGGATTACCTGCCGTACCTGGAACATCGTTCAAGTTGAAGCCATAGCCAGTAAGGGCCGCTTCATCCAGCAAGGCAATATCGCCCACTTTAGTACCGCTCTGGATGACGTTGTAGGACGCATCAAAGTACGAATCATTTGAGGCTAGATCGCCGTTAGAAGCGCTACCACCGTTGCCATTTACGTAATCGTTATGGGCGGCAACGCTATTGAAGCCATTATCTACAAACTGCCCACTTGCGTTGATGTAAACGCCAGTTTCGCTAACGCCTGCGTCATTATTGTCAGCAAAACGGACAGCGAGGAAATCACCGTTGCCTTCGGACATTTTGCCACCACCGAAGTTGAAGAACATGTCGCCCCAGGCAATGTGGTTATCGCTGAATAAACTGTTTGACCCTTCGATGGGTAAGCGGGTGTCAATTCCGACAATAACTTCGTTGCCCACTTGCTTGATGCCCAGCCCGTAAATTTCGTACTTGCCGCCTAGACCGCCGGTTACGCCGTCGTTGAAGGAGTCAACGGCGTAGTTCCAGCCGTTTACGATGGTGCCTGCGTTAGCTTGGGGGGCTGCTATGGCGCTGATGCAGGCGATCGCGGCTAGGGATGCTGCGGATTTAATTGCACGTGAAGCGAGGGAGTTGAGATTAGATGCCATTGGAGTAGTGTGTCGTCACGATTGATAGTTTGATTCGATGCAAATTTGGTAGCGTGCGTTATCTACCAAGCTTTATCGACGGTGATTGCAAAGCAGCTTTTACTTTGCCTAAGCCTGCAACCACAACGTTGGGCAAGAACTCAAGCCACGTCGCAGCCTCCGGGCATTTGTATCCTAAACAACTCTTTCTGAACGGAGAACCCCAGTTTTGGGCACTTTACTGAATCTTCTAAAATCAAGTCTTTTTGCGTATGAGCTTCATAAAGCAGTAAAAAATCCCCTCTATCGACTAAGCCGTGGAGGGGATTTTGTAATTCAGCGTTGCTGTTTTCGAAGTTGCTTTCCGCTGGGAGAGTTTGGATTAGATTGTGCAGGCTGTTACTCGTGGAGGATTAGGGCGTGTCATCAATTAATCTCTAGAAGCCTTATGCAGTGGGGAGTACGCGCCCTTTAAAAACAAACAAGGCTAGGGGCTGAAACCCTTACGGCTCTTGACTGAGGGATTCAATTGATGACAGCCCCTAGTAGCCGGAGCCACGGTAAATGCGATCGCCCTGTTCCGCCGGTAGCCAGGTACAACTCTTCGAATGGTAATTGGAAAGCACATAACTGGGCGTGGGCGTGGGCGCTACCGCATCAGGCTCGACATACTCGTGAATTGTCGGGTCGTAGGCGTACACTATGCCGCTTTCAAATTCGTAGACCCAGCCGTGCAATTGTAACTCGCCACGATTTAACTTGTCGCGCACCACAGGATAAGTTCTCAGATGATCCACCTGGGTCAATACGTTTTCCGCAACGGCAATTTCGATCAAATCGTCAAAGGTGCACGCGCTGTAATTATTCATCACCACCCGTCGCGTCGCTTCCGCGTGATCCAACCACCGAGACACTAGGGGCAATTTTTCCTCAATTTCCTTTACTTTGAGCAACCCTTTCATGGCGCCACAATGGGAATGGCCGCACACTACAATATCCTGAACGCCTAACGCCTCGATCGCATACTCCACCGTTGCCCCCTCGCCACCGTTCGCTGCGCCGTAGGAAGGAATAATATTTCCCGCATTACGAATTACAAAAATTTCGCCGGGCTGGGCTTGGGTAATAAGTTCTGGATCAACGCGGGAATCGGAGCAGCAAATAAACAGGGCACGGGGGCTTTGTCCCTGGGCAAGCTGCTCAAAGAAACCTTGGTGTGAGCAGTAGTAATCTGACTGAAATTTTCGCAGCCCCTTAATAAGCTTTTTCATGGTTCCCTCCCGTTGGCGATCGCACCCCATTGTCTCCTATGGTGGGTTCAGAGCCAGCAAGTATGTATTGACTCTTCCTAATCACCTCCATTACCCGTTTCAGCAGCGCCGCTGCATCTTCCTGCCATGTCGGCTGATCCATCTTTGCCCCCCGACTCTCCCGAGCCAGAAGCGATCGCCCCCGAGCCCCCCGAGTCGTCAAACCCATCAGAGGCAACGGCGCAAGCTGACAGTAATCCAGACGAAACGCAGCTAGCAAACGCTGATTCAGAGAACGTTGATCCAGGGAACGTTTATCCAGATAATGCTCAGGAAAGTGGCGCGGATGTCGAGGGCATTGAGCAA
>CALCTI010000249.1 GCA_937894105.1 uncultured cyanobacterium | reverse complement strand
ACATTTAGCGTAATGGTGTATAGCTAAGACCGCACTATCGGTCTCGCCAAAGCTTTGCGAACGGCAGAGGATGAACGACTTAGCCTAAATTTTCAGCGTCCATTGAAGCATCTTGTGTTGAAACAGAGCGACCATCAAAGCTTTTCCAGGCGTCCTATTAGAGTTTAGAAGGACCATAGAAGGGGAAGGTATCAGGATCGGGACCGGCAATGGGGCATCGATGAAATTTTAATGTACTTTTGCCTCCTGGTTTTTACTGCATCCTTTTCTAATGCTTACCCTTTCCAATGCCTACCCTTTCCTATTCTCGCGTGATAAGCTTAAGCCATCCCATCCACTCGGCAATCACCCACTGGCCGGGTGATCCCCAAACGCGATTTTCAACGATCGCCACCTGGGACAAAGACGGATATTTCCTGCGGGAGATGACCGTGGGCGAACATAGTGCCACCCATATCAACGCACCGCGCAGTTTTGATCCGGCGGGACGGGACGTGGGGCATATCCCTCCGGAACAATTAATTTTGCCAGCGGTTTGTGTGGATCTGCGTGATAGCTGCAAGATGAACCAGGAATACCCAATCCAAATCGCTGACATACATCAATGGGAACAGCAGCACGGATCCATTCCAGAGGGATGTTTGGCGATCGCCCACACGGGCTGGCAGGAAAAATGGTCGAACCCCGCTAATTTTTTGGGGAATGGCGATCGCGAGCTACACTTTCCAGGATTTTCGGAAGATGCCGCCGAGTTTTTAATCAACCAACGGCAGGTGGCGGGACTTGGCATTGATACCCACGGGGTAGATCCGGGCACCAGCAAAACCTTTGGGGTAAACCGACAAGTGCTAGCCAATAACCGCATGGTACTGGAATGTTTGACCCGGCTAGACTTGGTGCCGCCAGTGGGGTTTACGGTAATAATCGGGGCGCTGCCGTTGGTGGGTGGGTCCGGATCTCCTGCCCAAGTGCTAGCTCTTTTGCCTTAGGTTTGCCTTAGGTTGTCCTCGGCAATCTCATCATTTTCCCCTTGCTCCGCCACCAAACTTTCATCGCTAATTTCATCATCGGGGGCATTACACAGCGCTTCGGTTTCTTCCTCCAGCGCCGCATCCGCATCAGGCATCGGATCCGGCTTCACGGGCGGCGGCGGTAGCGCTTCCCCTGACCGTATGCCAGTTTCGGGAATTAGGGGATCATCATCGCGAAATCGATAGAAATAGGATGCATCTTCAAAATTATGCTCGTCTAATACATGGTGAATAACCCCTTGGGCCAGTAGCCGCTGACCAATACGTACGGCTTCTTCCTGGGTGGCTCGCTCGTGGCGCATTAACCAGCGGACGGCAGCGGTACCGGTAAAACATTGGGAATAGGTGCGAAATCCGGCGGTGCGATCGCGAATGGGCAGCCCATCCCGACCGTGCATATCCCGAATTAACCTGTCCCAGTTTGTGGTCATATTCACCTGGGGGCGATCGCCACTGGGCTTCGGCTTCGGTGGAACGGGTTGCCCGCGATCGCCCAGCCACGTTTCCACCACCCGATCCAAGTAGGGCACGCTAAGGCTCAAATCCCGTTGGGGGAACGGAATTTCAATGTCGTACCGCTCCAGCCCACCGTGAATTCGTTCCCGTAACAGGGCTTCCAGGCGCGGTCCCTTAGTGGGCTCGCGGATAAACGCAATCAGCTGTAGCACCACTGCACTGTCATCCCAACTTAGAAACAGCACATCGGGGCTGGGATGGCGCAAAATTTCCGGATGAGGCTCCAGCGCCGCCTCCAACATTAAATCCCGCACCAGCATCACGTCGGATCCGTAAGCCACCCCCACGTCAATTTTTAGGCGAAACAGCCCGCTCCGACGAAAATTGGACACGGCACTGTCCACAAACTGGGAGTTGGGCACGCGGATTAAATAACGGTCCAAGTGAGATAGCTCCGTAAAGCGAGGACCAATATGTTTGACCCAGCCGGTGGTATCGCCCACCTGCACCATTTCGCCCACTTTCACCGGACGTTCCACCAACATGATGATGACGCTGATAAAATCCTTAGCAATATTTTGCAGGGCAAAGCCGATGCCCACGCCGAAGCCGCCCAAAATAATGGCGATCGCCCCCAAATCCAGCCCTACCACCGACACAATAATAATGACCCCCATGATCAGCAGCAAATACTGGGCATAGCTGCTCAGGGCAGTTTTTAGGGTGGGATCAATAGTGGTGAGAGGCAAAATATGCCGCTGCACAATTTTCGCTAACCAACTGACGGTGATCCACCACAGCACCACAAAGATCAGCAGCCACACAAAATCCAACAGAGAAAAAGTGCTGTTCCCTAGGTGCAGTAAATTGGCGGAAAAAATCACCTTGCTCAGTCCATAAATCAAGTAGGCGGCGCGGCGGGTGGGTGGGAAAAGCTGGGCACAGTCCACCGCCGCCACAACCCAAACGCTAACCTGGGCAAAACCGATTAGCAATAAAAATAGCGATCGCCGAGGAATAATTTTTTGCGCCTGGACAAGGCCTAAAATACTGACGCGAGGTTGGGGCGGCACGACTTCGCCCGTCTCTTCACTATCTTGGCTGAGTTGTTTTCGCCGTTGCCCTCGCCCCAGACGACCTAGCCAAATATGAAACACGCCGGCGATGGCGATCGCCACGCCCACCTGAATCGCGCTGCGGCGTAAATACTCCAGGGATCGCTCCTCCAGCAATCGCTCAAAGGTGGTCTTAATGGTTTCTCGCCAATCATCCGCCCGCTCCTCTGGCAACATCCCCGGCGTCGTATCCGCCTCGGTGACGCTCATAACGTAGCGACCATTCAGCAGCAGCACCGTTTGCCCATTGCGATTATCAATGGTGATATTGACGGCGCTGTCAGCGGAGCTTGTCTGACCTAAAACGTTGTCAAGCTGCCGTTCCAAAATGCTACTGATTCCCCTCGCCCGTTCCGTCGCCGAAAAGCTTCCCGATGCTCCCACCTCAAATAGCTCGACCCCATCCACTGCCACATGACCGCGCTCTAGCCGCAGCATATTTTGCACATTCGCCGCCGCCGCTGGCTGATATATCGCCCCCCCCCAAATGCCGATCCCTAACGCCAGGGCGATCGCCCATAGGCAACCCTTGCCAAAAAAACGGGCGATCGCCTGCCTCCTAAACATTTTCATAGAGCCGTGAGGGTCTCGCTATAACGTGTCTACAAGGGTCACGATCAGCTTGCCAGACCCCAGTGGTTTTGGAAGCCAACTTAAAAACTAGCTTTAAATAGTAGTTTTTCTTAGTGTTCCAATGACTGTTTTTGTCGCGATCGCCTATACTGTCATTTGCTTAGGTTTCTGCCGAAGCCAGCAGCTTCGGGATGTAGCGCAGTTTGGTAGCGCACCTCGTTCGGGACGAGGGGGCCGTGGGTTCGAATCCCGCCATCCCGATTTAAAAGGTACCCACCACTTTGCGGGGCAGGTATATCTGCTAATTGTCCATGTGAATGGTTTGTGTGTGGCGTGTTGCTAATTAAACTCCAGACGCCTTCCGCAGTGGGGAATGCACGTCCTTTAGAATAAGAATATTGAAGGCTGAAACGCTTGCAGCTGTTAAGTCCAGTATCGATGAATGCGGTATTGATGAATGCGGTATTGATGAATTCGGTATTTTCAATAATGACACTCCCTGAATCTGCCCTTTGTGCCAAAGTTTATTTTTCTGTAAAAGATCTGTGAAAAGGGACTATCCAGTATGTGCCTGTTAAAACAGAGAAGCGCGTGAAGAAACGCATTGTTGTGGTTGAGTAAGCGAAAACTATGGCACGTCCTCCAGGGTTGGATCAGATGATTGCGGCGTTTAAGCGCAAGGAATATCGCACCGCTGCTCGACTGCTAAATCCTTTGCTGCAATCCCATGGCAATGATCCTTGGGTGCAGGTGTACGCGGCGCGGCTCCATGAAATTTCGGGTAAACGGGCGATCGCCGAGCCTATTTACCGAAAGCTGTTGCAAAACACCACGTCCCCTAATCCCAAAATTTTAAATCTGGCCCGGCAGGGACTGGAACGGTTGGAAAGGGCCGATCGCGATCGCCGTAAGGATGCCCTTAATAAGGCGCGGAAGACCGTTGGCGGTCAAGGAAGTCAGCGCAATAACGCTATGTTTGTGCTGGAGCCATTGCCGGAGGGGGGCGATCGTCAAGGCGCGGCCCAAGCCCTGGCGCGGGTTTTTGATTTGGATACTTACAGCGCCCGGCTACAAATTCCGTCGCGAGAATGGCGAGTGTATCGCCTAGGACCCCTGGCAGAGCTGCAAATTTATGAGCAGGAGCTAAAGGCAGCAGGATTATCTTGTTTTGTGGCTCCCATCCCCGCCATCCAGCAAACTAAAGTATTTCAGGTGCGCCATTTAGAAGCAGTAGAGCCCCAGATGGTAGTGGTTTGTGAGAATGAATCGGGACAGTTGGGGCGTATTCAGTTTGGCTGGGACGAGGTAACCAGTCGCACCATTGGAGATTTGCCCCTATTTGCGTCAGTGGTGGATTTGGATGCTCGGGGCAAGCTAATGCGCCGGGAGCAAATGCAGGACTATGCCCAAATTATGGATGTGCATTTGGGAAGTCGCCGCACGATTTTGCGATTAGTGGACAGTAGCTATCAATTCGACCAGGGGGTTGATTTTGTGCCGGTGGCCTTTTTAGAGGAGAAAAACCATCAGCAAGTGCGACCCACTCGCCGTACCCAGTGGAATGCGGTTACCAGCTTTTTTGACCAGCAGTTACCCCATGCCCCCGCTCGAGACCAGTTTGACAGCTTTGCTGCCAGCGTTAGCGATCGCGACGACTTACTACTAGATATTAAACCTCACTTATTATTATCGCGCCGCCATGAGAACTCCATTGATTCTGCTTTTCATCTTTACAGTGCATTGATTGCCTGGCACCAAAGTTCAACGCCCTAAGATAGGGCGTTAGCTAATGCTAAACGAAACGCATCAAGGTCAATGATAAAGTCGCAACGCTCTACGTATTCGTCAGTGTCTGTAGAGGTACTTTTGGCTGGTAATCGAGTTAGTTCAAAATCGCAAACTTGAGAGATGTTGGGATAGGATTGGCTGCCTAATTGAATATTTTTGTGATTAAATAATTCGATAATTTTTGTCCCCGCATTGCAGAAAACAATATTCGCTAAAGCCGCACCATGGGGACTTACGATAAGGTTAGATTCATTAAATAGTTTGACCTGGCTAGGGAAAGAAAATTGTCCCGGATCGATAATTTCAAAATCGAAGGATCTTAGGATTGCCTCTAGCTCAAGCTCATTTGTGATTTGCCTGCCGGATTTAACATTTTTTCGAGTTAGATAAATCCTTCGAGAAGGGTTTGCCGCTGGAGCCTTCACAAAGGCATCTTTGAGCATTTGACATAACTCTTTAGTGGGCTCGCGTCGCTCTTCTTCAAGCTTAAGCACCGTCACCTTTTTTGCATTTAAAAGCTGAACGCGCCTGGCATCAATTAAATTCCAGCGATTAAATCCTAATTGTCTTAAGGCTTGCCTTTGGTAAGAGGTGCCCCACAGACCACAGTGATAGTAAGCTTTTCCAAGATCAAACTTGTCGCGATGATTATTGAGGAATACAAACTTGGGTAAGGTCTCAAGTACCCAGTGAAAGTAAGAATAATTTTTGCGCTCATGAATAAGGCAAACAACTTCTTTATTCTTTACTCGCTTTTGAACGCTTTCGGTGTCAATATTCTTCCGTTTTTTGCTGCCTAATTCCCTTGGAAAGTCAATAAAAGTACCGTTTTTGTCGTAGACTTCTCCCGCGCTATTTACGAAGCCATTGTCTATCGTTAAGGCGGTAACGATAGGACTTAGGGACACAGTTGAAGCATCTACGATTTCTGCTTTCATATCTGTTATTTCTGACTTCATATAATGTTTTTGCATACGGGCTCTTACATCAGTTATACGCAGGGCTTAATGGTTATCAGTAAAGTGCAGTTTCAAAGTGCAGTTCCAAAGTGCAGTTTCAAAATGCAGTTTGAAAGGGTAACTTTTTGGTTTTGGAGGCTTCTGATTTTTAGCTGTGTGATTCAAGGGGGTTAATTTCCCTCCCGAAATCCAAAAGATCAGAGAGTAAAAAAGCCCGTAATTCACTTACGGACCACTATTGTTTTGCAGGGAGAGTGCTTTCAACTTGGGGGTTTACCCCTTTCTCCCCACTATAAACAGGCGAAAAAATGCGACTTATAAGGCGCGAAGGCGTGTGACTTTGAGGTCGAATTTGCCGCCAGTGGAGTTGCCGAACGCTTGGACACGGATGGTGTATTCCCCTTCCTGGTCAATGCTGGTAAAAATGCGGGAGTGGGTGCTGCCGTCGCCGCGATCTTCGTTTTCTACCAGGGTGGTGCCGTCATTGGCAATTAGCTTTACCACGGTATCGCATTCGTCTGAGGTAAGTTCAATTTCTAGACGATCGCCCGTTTTTACGGAAATGCGATAGTCCCGGGCAAAGCCGCCAGTGCCGGTGGGAATATCGTTGATGGTGATTTCGCCACTGATGGCGTTAGATTCTGGCAGGGGCTGGGGCTTGTATATTTCTATCGGAGCCGCGATCGCCGGCAGGGTTAGCCCCGCGATCGCCAGTGCTGCCAGTAATCCTGCTTCCCCCTGCGCCGCCCGTTTAATAAACTGTTTCACCTGATTCCAAGCCATTTTTCCAGAACCGTTTCCAGAGTCAATTATCACTGTTTGCTCTCCCATTCACCGGCAATTACCTTGGCGAGATCGCGTGATCGATTCCGCCCCTATTCCAATTGTATGAATCCCATTGGCAGACTGCCATCTTGACGAACTGTGGTTTACTAAGTGCCAGACTGGAATGGTAGTGGTGGGTCGGACCGGGGCGGGGCGGGTGGCGAATAATAGGGCGGCGGAAAATCAAGGGGCAGTTTGGGAGACAGAGGCGTGGCGATCGCTGCGAAATACCCTACGACCGGGGCAGCGGGCGATGGCCGATTGGACCGGGGGACCGTTGGCAGTGTCGGCGGTGCCAGGGGCGGGAAAGTCCACGGGGATGGCTCGGGCGGCGGCGTTGGCGATCGCCCGGTTTCAGTTACATTCCGCTAAAAAGCTGGTAGTGGTCACCTTTACGAGGTCAGCGGCGGCGAATTTAAAGCAAAAAATTCGGGCGGCGCTGGTGGATTTAAACGTGCCGGTGCAGGGGTTTATGGTGTCGACGCTGCATAGTTTGGCGTTTCAAATTGTGGGGCGATCGCCGGAGTTATCGGGCTTGGATCCCCAGGCGTCGCTGGTGG
>CALCTI010000248.1 GCA_937894105.1 uncultured cyanobacterium | reverse complement strand
AGCAAGGGACCATCACCGTTATAGCGGGAGAAGTGCCTACGGATGAGATTGATGATAGTGACAATGGTGAAGACGTAGATTTAGATGACGAACTAGACAATATTGACGAAGAAAATGTGGATTCTGAGACGTTCATTGCGCCGCCGCCGGATCTGCTAGAGGTTTTGGAAACGGTAGATCAGCCTACCGATGAGGCTGGGGCTGATACAGCTTCGTCTGGAGATGACGGAAGGGTGGCTTTATCCTCTGCAGAACGGGACCAGAATGCTGCTTTAACGGATCCCTTGGATATTCCTTTGGATTTCACGGCCGTTACCCTGTCGGAAACGGCGGCAAATTCAAATTTGCAGGCGACGGAGCAGGCTTTAATCGGTGAGTTTTCTGAGTTTTTAGGGGTGGAGCCCCAGCCGGAGGTGAGTATTCCTGAGGTGCGATCGCTGCTGCAAAATATCGAAACGGCCACGGGGGTTAAACCGGCGTTAATTTATGCCCAGTTCCGTCCTACCGCCACTACAACGGCGACAGGTTCCGAGTCCCCAGAACCGAGATCTCTCAGAAATCTTGCCGCTGGAGCGAATGAGGAGGGTCAGCTATTGGGCAGTGACGAGGCAGGGGACCTTAATCCTGAATCTGTTGCCAGTCAGCCTTTGGCCCAAGGTTCCTCGGTGCTCCGGGACTCTAGCGAAGATGTACTAGAAATATTGCTAGTTACCGCTGACGGAGAGCCCAAGCTGGTTACCGTACGGGGGGTGACGCGTGGAATTGCCACTCTAAAGGTTAAGCAGCTTCGCGTTGTGTTGACGATTCCGGTTTTCCGCCAGTCATTTCAATTTTTATCCATTTCCCAAGAGCTTTATGGATGGTTTGTGGAGCCGCTGCAAGGGGAGCTGGAGGAACAGGGGATTGATAATTTAACCTTTGTTTTGGGACCTGGATTGCGAGGGTTGCCGTTGGCGGCTCTCCATGATGGCGAGCAGTTTGTGATTGAAAACTTCAGCGTTGGGCTGATGCCTAGCCTGTCCCTGACCAACACTAAATATCAAAATATAAAAGAGGCTCCGGTGCTGGCGTTGGGAGCTTCGGAGTTTGTGTCTTTAAATCCTTTGCCAGCGGTGCCCCAGGAACTACAGTTGGTTACCCAAGAGCGACAACCGGGGCAGACGTTTTTAAATGAGGCGTTTACGGCGTCCACGTTAAAGTCGGCCCGTAGCACCGCGGAGACGCCCATTGTGCACTTGGCGACCCATGCTGAGTTTCTTCCTGGTAAGGCTTCCGATTCATTTATTCAACTTTGGGGACAGGAGCGGGTTACGTTGGATCGCTTGGATGAGCTGCAGTTGAATTTACCGGCGGTGGATTTGTTGGTGTTAAGTGCATGCCGTACGGCGGTGGGGGATGCTAGTGCGGAGCTGGGGTTTGCGGGGTTGGCGGTGGCGTCGGGGGGGAAAACAGCGATCGCCAGTCTGTGGTACGTGAGCGATCGCGGCACCCTGGGCTTTATGGGCGAGTTTTACCGACAGCTGCGTGAGGCTCCCATTAAAGCGGAGGCGCTGCGCCAGACCCAATTGGCAATGATGCGTGGGGAAGTGCGCGTGGAGAATGGACAAATGGTGGGTAGCTTTGGGGCGATCGCTTTGCCCGTGGAGCTGATTGATAGCGGTGCTCCTGATTTCCAGCATCCTTATTTTTGGTCAGCGTTTACCTCTGTGGGAAGTCCCTGGTAAAGGGGCTCGTCCTAGGAATCCAGCGCAATTTGACTGCCCCAACGATCTTGGGGAATAAAGGTGCGATCGCTCGGCAGTGCCGCCACGGCTTCGGTCAATTCAAATTGTCCAGTTTTAATCCACTGTTTCAGCTCGTTGGCCACCTGACGCGCTAAGAAAATACTGGTTAACGGAGCCGTGCGCACCCGCCGCCCTTCAATGGAAATTTCCCCCGATTTAAGCTGAGCGTAACTGACCGAATTAAAAGTGGGGCGCACGCGACGGGGAATGGAAAAGTCAATAATGGGCGCGGTAATATGCTCGTCCCGCACGGCACATCGCTGGGCTACCATTGCATCGAGCACCGGTAGCGCTAAGCCAACGCCGATCATTAACGAAGGACCATATCCTTTGAAATAACACCCTCGCACCCATTTGGGGTTCATTTGTTTCGCATCCCCGATCGCCGCCACCGTTGCGGCAGGTCCAATGGGCACGTCGTTGGGCAGCCGCCGTTGGAGGGGAAAATGCTGGGTGCCTTCCCAGGAAATATAGCCAATGCCGCCGCCGAGAAAAATTCGCGTGCCGATGCCTACCAGTTGCAAATGGGGATCGTTCAACAGGGGCGATAGGGCGCCAGAACAGGCATAAACGGCGTTGCCAAGCTGGGGCTGTAGGGGACCTAAATAGGTGTGCAGCGGGCGATCGCCCCCATTAACGCCCACAATAAAATTCTGGTACAGATTGCGGGGATTAAACAAATAAAACTGATTAATGGTGTCCTTAGTAATGGTGGTTTCCAAAGAGGGACAAGGATAGCAATCGGTGACTTGTCCCAGGGCGCGCACCTGTACCGGCTTGCCAGCGATAAGCGCTTCGATAACATGACCACCGCCCTTTTCCCGAAAGGGTTCGTCCAAGGCTTCCCCTTGGGGTGGATCGACGAAATGGCTGGCTCCCAAATACAAATCCACCGCTCCAAATCCGGCGTAGGCTGAAACCCCGTCAAGCCAGCAGCTACGGATTTTAATCGGTGGATCCGTGTGACCTAAGTTTAAAATCGCCCCCGATGATTCCATAGGCTCAAAAGTGCCCGTGGTAATCACATCAACAAAATTCGCCAGGGTTTCCGGTGCTGTCTGTTGCGATCGAGCTTTGAATTCCTCGATGGTCCAGACCGTTACGGTACCCTGGCGAATTTTTTCGTTAATTTCAGCGAGCGATCGCATTCCGGCTTCCGAATTAGGATCAGCAGTCAGTATTCAATGACCCTATCCTAGTTCGTTTCCAAGAGGCTGAGCTTTCACCCAACCCCTTAGGGCAAGCTGACTTATACGAAGTCAGCTGCGTCGATGCCGGCGGTGATGCCGTTCAAGGTGGCGATCGTCACACCACCCGTGGTGCTGATGACGGTGTTGCCTCCGGATACGGCGAAGCTCAAGCTCGCGAAGGTGACGCCGTTCACTGCCTGTAGTTGGTCAGTGCCGTCAACGAAGTCAGTAATCACAACCGAATCTTGACCGATTTGGAAGATATCGGCACCGTCGCCACCGGTAACAGTGTCGTTACCCAGGTTGCCGTTGATGGTGTCGTTTCCAGAATCACCAAACAGCACGTCGTCGCCGCGACCACCCAACAGGATGTCGTTGTCGTCACCACCGAACAGGCTGTCGTCGCCACGCTGACCGAACAGCAGGTCGTTGCCAGTGCCGCCAATCAACACGTCAGAGCTGTCAGAGGTTTCGATTAGGCTGTCGCCAATCAAGGTGTCGTTACCAGCGCCACCGTCAAGGGTGTCGTTGCCCACGTCACCGCTTAGCAAATCATCGCCATCTTCACCGAACACCAGGTCATTACCTTGACCACCGAAGATTTGGTCGCTGCCGATGCCGCCGGCGATGGTGTCATCACCTTGACCACCAAAGGCGGTATCGTTACCGGAACCACCAAAGATTAGGTCATTGCCAGGCATCGGTGCAGAACCGTCGCCATTCAGGATGTCGTTGCCTTCGTTACCGGTAACGGTGTCGTTACCCGCGTCGCCAGACACCACATCGTCGCCAGGGCTACCGGCTGCGAAGTCGTCGCCCATACCGCCATTCACGGTGTCGTCGCCAGCGTTGCCCTCTAGGACATCGTTGCCGCCGAAGCCATCAATGTCGTCGTTGCCGTCAGCACCTTGAGCGCCGTCTGCACCAGGGGTGCCAGCCAAGATGTCGTTGCCAGCGGTTGCGCCAGGGATGACGGTGGGTAGCGGGCTGGGTACAGAGGGCTCGGAAGGTACCGTAAGTACCGGAGACACTGAAGGCGTCGGGGACGGGGTCGGAGTGGGGACAGGGGTCGGGGATAGCGGG
>CALCTI010000247.1 GCA_937894105.1 uncultured cyanobacterium | reverse complement strand
CCCGCTCAGACAAGTCGGAATCGCTCAGCTTGCGAGCGTCTTCAACCTTAGGAAGAGCCATATCTTAAGCCTCCGTACGCTTAACAAACTGGGTCTTAACCGGCATCTTGAAAGACGCCAGACGAATTGCCTCGCGGGCAATACTTTCGGGCACACCATTAAGCTCGTACAACATCCGACCGGGCTTAATCACCGCCACCCAAAACTCGGGAGAACCTTTACCGGAACCCATGCGAGTTTCAGCGGGGCGCATCGTCACCGGCTTATCGGGGAAAATGCGGATCCAGATTTTTCCGCCCCGGCGAATGTAACGGGTCATGGCTCGACGACCCGCCTCAATTTGTCGAGAGGTAATCCAGCCACATTCCGTTGCCTGGAGCCCGTAATCGCCAAAGTTAAGCTTGTTACCACGGGTAGCCATTCCTCGCATGCGACCACGGTGGTGCTTGCGGAATTTAGTTCGCTTTGGACTCAGCATTTTTAATTACCCCTCGTTGGAACGGTCTTCAAACTGCTGACGACGGCGCGGCTGGCGACGACGGGGAGGTGCAGCATTGGTCTTAGAGAGATTCTCCTGACCGGGAATGATTTCACCTTTGAAAACCCAGACTTTGATGCCTAGGATTCCGTAGATAGTTTTCGCGGTGCGGTAAGCGTAGTCAATGTCCGCCCGCAGGGTATGCAGAGGAACACGACCTTCGCGAGTCCACTCGCTTCGGGCAATTTCAGCACCGTTAAGACGACCACTGATTTGCACCTTGATGCCTTCAATGCCAGCCCGCTGGGCTCGCTGAATGGCGTGGCGCACCACCCGGCGGAAAGAAACCCGGCGCTCGAGCTGCTGGGCAATATACTCAGCAATCAAAACGGCGTCGGCGTCCACGCGGGCCACTTCCACCACGTTGATGCGGATTTGGCGATCGCGGCTTCCCAACAGGTCTTGCAACCCAACGCGCAGGTTTTCAATGCCACTGCCGCCGCGTCCTACCACCACACCGGGGCGAGCCGTATGCACTTCCAAATCAATTTGGTCAGCTTTACGCTCAATGCGCACCTGGGAAATGCCAGCGCTGTTGAGGTTTTTATCCACGTAGGCGCGGATTTTATGATCTTCTTGGAGAAGCTCCGGGTAACGTTGCCCCTCGGCAAACCAGCGAGAACGATGCTCCTGGGTAATGCCGAGGCGGAAACCTACCGGATTGATTTTTTGTCCCATGTTTCTGTCCCGTGTTGTTCGTACTATTGGCGTCTTTTAGGTCAAATCCTTAGGCGTTTAAGCTTTAGCTTTTGGGCTTTTGGGCTACGCAGCCCCAGAAACCGCCACGGTAATGTGGCACGTGGGCTTACGAATTTGATAAGCACGCCCTTGGGCACGGGGGCGGAAACGCTTTAAAGACGGACCCTGGTCAGCAAAGGCAGTGCTGACCACCAGCGATCGCGGGTCTAGCCCTTCGTTATTTTCCGCATTGGCCGCCGCCGACCGCAGAACCTTACGAACCGGCTCGCAGGCGCGGTAGGGCATAAACTCTAAAATCACCAACGCCTCCGCATAGGTGCGCCCGCGAATTTGGTTAAGCACTCGTCGCACCTTCCGAGGGGACATGCGCACGTAGCGGGCTGTGGCTTTAATTTCAAACTCTTCCATATGAATCTCCTGCGCCAATGGTTGCGCCATGTGATGCGCTAACGTTCAGCGCTTACTTGCGACCCTTCTTATCTCTGATGTGACCGCGGAAGGTGCGGGTCGGGGCAAACTCCCCTAGCTTGTGCCCCACCATTTGCTCACTGAGATACACCGGCACGTGCTGGCGACCGTTGTGAACGGCGATCGTATGACCCACCATTTGGGGCAGGATCGTCGAGGCGCGAGACCAAGTTTTAATGACCTGCTTGTCGCCCTTCGCATTCATTGCCTCGATTTTTTTCAGCAAACTGTCTGCGACAAACGGTCCTTTTTTAAGTGAACGAGCCATAAGCGTTACCGGCTATACCTGAGGAAAAGTGGGAAAAACAAGATAGTGGGGTTGTTGTACTGGGAAAACTGACCGGCGATCGCCTTAAGCGTTACGCCCACCCCGTCCGCGCTTAGACGTCTTACGACGACGACGCACAATCAAAGAACTACTAGCTTTCTTGCGCTTGCGAGTCTTGTAACCCAACGTTGGCTTACCCCAAGGGGTAACCGGACCGCTGCGACCAATCGGCGCACGACCCTCACCACCACCGTGGGGGTGATCCACCGGGTTCATCACACTACCGCGCACCTTAGGACGACGCCCTTTCCAGCGAGTCCGTCCTGCCTTACCCAAGCTGATGTTGCGAATCTCCGCATTTCCGACGTTGCCAATGGTTGCAAAGCACTCCTTGCGCACCATCCGCACCTCCGTCGACGGCATCTTCAGGGTCACGTAATTCCCTTCCTTTGCCACCACCTGAGCCCCGGCTCCAGCGGAGCGCACAATCTGCCCCCCCTTCTTCGGCGTCAGCTCCACATTGTGAACCACGGTACCCAAAGGCACCTCTGCCAACGGCATCGCATTACCCACCTCAATGGGAATACCCGAGCCCGCTTGCACGAGGTCATCCACACCCAAGCCAGCGGGAGCCAAGATATAGCGCTTTTCGCCATCTTGGTACTCCAACAGGGCAATGCGCGCATTGCGGTTGGGATCGTACTCAATCGACAGCACCTTCGCTGGCATGTCGAACTTGTCACGACGGAAATCAATTTGACGGTAGCGGCGCTTATGGCCACCACCCCGGCGGCGGCTGGTGATCACACCGCGATTATTGCGACCCTTTTTACGATGGTGACCTTTAGTCAGGGACTTTTCTGGCTTGGACCGAGTAACGTCGGAAAAATCAGAAACCGTCGCCTGACGGGTGCTGGGCGTATAGGGTTTATAGGAACGAATACCCATAATTAGTAGCTATCCTTGAAACCTAAACTTCGGGGAATAATTCAATGGAACTGCCCTCAGCCAAGGTGACAACAGCACGCTTGTAATGGGCACGGCGACCGATAAACTGTCCAACCCGACGCTTTTTCTGGGGGGGGTTGTAGGCGTTAACCTTGATGACTTTCACGTCAAAAAGCTGTTCGATCGCCGCTTTAATATCAGCTTTATTAGCCTTGGGGCTAACTTCAAAAACGTACTTGTTAAATTCCAGCTGCTGGGTCGCCTTCTCGGTAATGATGGGGCGACGGACAATATCCGCCAACTGGCGCTCATTTAAGCGAGTCTTGGTTTTAAGCGCCACCGTCCACCTCCTGAACCCGTGAAATAGCGCTCTTTGTTGCCACAACCTGATCCGCATGGAGCACGTCGTAAACATTGAGCTGGTCAGCAATCAAAACCTTAAGGTTAGGCACGTTACGGGAAGACAAATAAATCTTGTCGTTACGCTCTCCCAAAACCAGAAGCACCTTGTTATCCGACTCAATACCCCAGCGATTCAACGCCGCTAGCAAGTCTTTCGTCTTCGGCTTCTCAAGCTGATCCGCGAAATCTTCGACCACCACAAGCTCTTCGGAACGGCTTTGGAAAGCAGTGGCCAACGCCAGTCTGCGCTCCTTCTTGTTAATCTTGGTGGAATAGTCCCGGGGTTTGGGACCAAAGATGACGCCGCCGCCTCGCCAAAGGGGAGACCGGATAGAACCGGCACGGGCGCGACCCGTACCCTTTTGACGCCAGGGCTTGCGACCACCACCGCGCACTTCGGCCCGAGTCTTGGCGCTGGCGGTTCCCTGACGGGCGTTGGCCAGCTGACGAGTCAGCGCCCGGTGTACCACGTGGGACGCAGTTTCTTCGCGGGCAACTTTTAAATTAAATTCAGCTTCACCAGCGTCGCCGCCGTCCCAGCTTTTTACAACACAATTAACCATTTGCTACTCCGTAGACGGTAGGGCTTTGCTTGAGCAACTCCCCTTACCGTTGGCTCTATCCTTGACGACCAACCAAATTTGCAGGGATGATGCTGAGCAAGTTGCCGCTCTTTCCGGGCACAGCGCCCTTAATTAGCAGCAGGTTGCGATCGCCATCCACGCGAACCACCTGCAACTTACGAATCGTTTTCCGCACAGCGCCCATATGACCTGCCATACGCTTACCGGGATACACCCGACCTGGGGTGGTACCGGCACCGATAGAACCAGGGGCGCGATGGTTTTTAGAACCGTGGGACATGGGTCCTCGGCTAAAGTTATGGCGCTTTTGGAAACCGGCGAACCCTCGACCAATGCTGGTGCCGGCCACATCCACAAGCTGACCTTCTTCAAAAATATCGGCGGTGACGGCTTGTCCTAGCTCGAAGCTGGACACGTCCTCCAGGCGATATTCCCGCAGATGGCGTAAGGGGGACGCACCTGCTTTAGACAGGTGCCCCAGTTCTCCCTTCGTTAGTTTTTTCTGGGCTACTTCGTCATAGCCAATTTGGACAGAAGAGTAACCGTCTGTCTCTTTTGTTTTGACTTGAGTAACGGTGCAGGGACCGGCTTGAACAACGGTGACGGGAATGGCTCTTCCTGTGTCGTCAAACACTTGGGTCATGCCAAGCTTGGTCCCGAGAATGCCAAGAGACATGGAACTCTCTCCTTGTGTGCGGTTGAAATCAGAGAATGGCAGCACTAATCATGGGATTTCGCCCAGAGGATTAGCCACAGCAGTCTCGATGAATTTCCGTTCGCTTGCATACGGGCACTCAATACTTACTGCACCCCTTCTCGCGGAAGGGCTACGAAACTCCAGTGGGAGCCAAGTATATTTTGCGATCGCTTAAAGCAAGCTGATGGAAAGCTTGGGATGTTACACGCGTTTGGTGCAACGGTTGCGCCCAGACTTAAATCGGTTCTTCGAAAGAAAAAACAAATTCAGTATCTGCTTTCGGAGCTTATAAACTGCGCTGCCAAGGAAGCAAGTCCGAAATATGGCGACGATTTAAAATACTAGACGGTAATTGACCGAATGTCCAATTAATTTTGATTGTGAACGGGGCAAATATTTGGCACATGTCAGCGGCTAAGTCGGAAGGCTACTCGTAGCCCCTATTTCAGGGATAGTTACCCTTTCACAATCAAGCTAAAGTCAGCCAGAATATTCGCTTGGTTACGTAGCAGTCCCAATAGATTGAGGCGGTTTTTTTGGATGGCAAGATCGTCAGCCATCACCATCACGCTGTTGTCACCGTCGAAGAAGTCGGTGACCACCGGGGCAAGGGATTGCAGCGCTTCTACAACTGTGCCGTAGTTTTGGGTGGCGCGGGCTTCCTGAACCATTGGCGCGAGGGATTGTAGGCGATCGCACAGGGCATTTTCCGAAGGCTGTTCAAATTTGCTGGGGTCCACACAGGTGCTGGGATCAAGCACGTCTCCCGGGAGATCGCCTTTTTTCGCTAGTTTCGCCGCCCGGTTAATGGTGGCGTAGACCTGTTGCAGACGGCCGTCGCTGCGCAGAGTTTGTAGGAACTGGGCGCGGACGAGGGTGTCGAGGGGATTTTGTAGGGCCCGCTGGAGGCTGTCGCGATCGCCCTCTAAATCTCCCAACACACTATTAACTAGGTCATAGTCAATATTTTTTTCCTCTTGCAACAGGGTTTGGAAGCGCTGTCCAAAGAAGTTTTTCACCTGTTCCACGGCGTCGCTATTTTCAGGAGAATCCCCGATAGCAGCTTCAGTCAATTCTGCCAAGTCCAGGTTGTAATTGGCATCCCACAGAATATTGACGATCGCATTGGCGGCCCGGCGCAGGGCAAAGGGATCGGAGGAGCCGCTGGGAATAATGCCGATGCCGAACAGGGAGGTGAGGGTATCTAGGCGATCGCTCAGGGCGGCAATGCGACCGGCCTCACTTTGGGGCAGGGCGTCGCCAGCGCCTTTGGGTAAATAGTGTTCTCCAATGGCGATCGCCACCGCTTCCCCTTCGTCGCCAGTACGGGCGTATTTTTCACCCATAATTCCCTGGAGTTCGGGGAATTCTTTGACCATTTGGGTGACCAGATCCGCTTTAGCCAATTTGACGGCGCGGAGAGCTGCGGTTTTAGAATCGTTGGTGATATTGAGGCGATCGCATAGCAAGTCCGCCAGGCGCACCATCCGATCCACTTTCCTCGCCATAGACCCTAACTTGTCTTGGAACGTCACCTTTTCCAGTGCCGCTAAGTAGGTTTCCAAAGACTGCTTTAGGTCGGCATCGTAGAAAAATTGCCCATCATTTAGGCGAGCACGAATCACCCGACCATTGCCGGCGGCAATGATATCGGACTTGGCGGGATCGCCGTTTGAGATGGCAATAAAGTTCGGCAGCAGCTTGCTAGGATTACCCTTTTCCGCCACGGCAAAATAGCGCTGGTGGGTCACCATCACCGTGATAATCACCTCCGGTGGCAGCTCCAAAAACTCATCGTCGAACTTGCCGATCACCGCCGTGGGGAATTCTGTTAAGTCGCGCACTTCCGCCAGCAAATCCGCATCAATTTCAATAGTGCTGCCCAATTCTGCTTCGGCGTCCTTGATTTGCTGAACGATTAAATCTTCCCGCTCCTGGGGCGACACCAAAACCGATGCATCCCGCAACCCTTCTACATAGTCAGTTGCCATAGCAAAGGTGATGAGCTCGGGGTTGAGGACGCGGTGGCCCTGGGATTGGCGATCGCTCGTCACTACCAATTCCTCGACATTCTCAGCAGCAGCCCGCACCGTCAAGGACACCGGCACCACCTGGTCGTCCAACAGGGCCACCAACCAGCGGATGGGGCGGGGGAAGCGCAACTCCCCATCCCGCCAGCGCATAAACCGCTTCCCTTCCAAATCCAAAACCCACCGGGGAGCCGACTCCTCTAACAACTCCGCCGTAGTTCGCCCTGCCACAAAATGCTTCAGGAAAACAAACTCCCCCTTTTCTGTTGGACGCACCTCTAAATCATCCGGCGTTGCCCCATACTTCTTGGCAAACCCGATCGCCGCTTTCGTAGGCTCCCCATCTCGAAACGCCGCCTTAGCCGGGGGGCCCTTAATCTCCTCATCCTTATCATCCTGCCGCTCCGGCAAACCCTCAATCAACACCGCCAACCGTCGAGGGGTCCCGAAATACTGAATCGATTCCACCGCTAAATCAGACTCCTTCAAGCTCGCGGGAATCAGGGTTTTCCACTGGGCGATCGCCTGGTCAACAAAACTAGCGGGGAGTTCTTCGGTACCAACTTCAAACAAAAATGCGGGCATGGGTTAAGAGATGGGCGGAAACAGTCGCGCCAGGCATTCAAAAACAACCTAATCAGTTTAAAGGAGTTTCGGAACGCCTCAATCCTATGTGTCCTGTTATTGAGTGCTGGGCTCCCCTCGAGATCTTCAAATTCGCGCATCACAGCTGTTCACACACAACAGAGCCGAACCTTTTCATTCTCCTAACCCACTTCCACAGCCCAATCAACACCATCAACATATTGCGTTCTAGCAGGAAACGTCTTGAGGCATTCATCGCATCTCAACTCTCGCGGTAGACACCTCATAATCGAGACACCCTGATCGCGAATCTCATCGTTGAGTAAATAAACGACATCAACTCCAGACTCGCGATAGCGCCTATCCCTGGGAGCCATGTTCTCTAAGTTTTTTTGACTTGAATCGATTTCAACAGCAATCATGGGTTCACCGGTCCAAAACGCAAAATCGATTTTTTGCATGACTTGTTTTCCATCAAGACCATCCTCTAGGTAAAGATGCCCTTGTGGCAGCGCGGAAGCAAGGGCATGGATATCTCCCAATAAAAGCCTACGAGACATATTTTCAGCGCTTCCCGATTACCAATAATTATCGCCTTAATCCTTGAATGAAATACCGCGGTAGATAGATTTGAGGTGCAGCTCCAGGGCGATCTCCTCCAGAGTTACAGTCCCTCTCAATCCCGTGTAGCGCCGCAATAACCATTCATCAGCCCTCTGTTCCCCAGTGCGCACATACTGTTCAATGAGCGGCTGATATTGATCCACCAAAATGTATTCTCGCAGTTCAGGAATGGAAGCGTAATACCGAAACTTGTCGCCGCGATCATAGGCCGCCGTTGACTTTGCCAGTACCTCGATGATCAGACAGGGGTTGAGAATTTCATCTTCTCGATTGGGCGTTAACCTTGGCTCCCCTGATACCACCATTAAATCGGGATAGGTTCCTCGCTGCACCTCCGGTAGCCACAGCCGCATATCGAGCAGGTAGACCTCGTAGGTGTCATCGAGATCCAATAACCGCAAAATATTTGCTGCGATTTTATTGTGCGATCGCGACCCACCAGTCATAGCAACAATCTCCCCATCACAATATTCGTGACGTTGCTCAGCGGTCTCTTCGCGATCGCGATACTCATCAACGGTATAAGCGCGAGTTAGGGTGCCAGCCATAGCGGTATCTCGCCAAAGAACTAGGGGCTGTCATCAATTGAATCCCTAAATCAAGAGCTGTAAGGGTTTTAGCCCCTAGCCTTGTTTGTTTTTAAAGGGCGCGTACTCTCCACTGCATAAGGCTTCTGGAGATTAATTGATGACACGCCCTAGCAAATACATACCCTCAATGGGATCAGTCTTACTACTCTTGCCAGTGCTGAGGTGCATTGAGGGCGTCGGCACAAATCACTTTTCCAGATCGAGATTCCGCGGCTCCCGGCTTAAGTTCTCGCAACATCCAGGCGGAGGCGTCCTTCGGTGGCACTGGATAGGTGGGTTCAAAGCCTTGTTTACCAGCAGGGGAAAATTGATGCCTGGGATAGTAGCTGGGATAGCCCAGGAGAAAGGCTATTTCTACACCCGCTGCTGTTAATCGTTGGACAGCATCTTCAATTAGCTGTCCGCCAATGCCTTGTTTTTGATAGTTAGGATGGACGCAAAGGGGGGCGAGGATGGCGATGGATTCTGAGCGATCGCCTCCTTCCAACCAAGCATTGGAAAACAGAATATATCCCACAACTTCTTCGCCAGAATTCTCCTGCAAGGTCGCCACTAGGGATACCACCGGCTGAGCAGTAGGGTCTTTGATTAGGTCATTCACCAGGTCAACAATGATTGCCCCTTCTCTGGAAAAGGCAGCGGTGATCACCTGGGCGATCGCCTCCCGATCAGGCAGCAAAGCGGATCGAATTATAATCAGACTAGTAGGCAACACAAACCACCCCTAACGCTTCTTGATAAATTTCATATCTCCGGCAAAATCTCAAGCCCCTTCAACGCCCACCGCAACCCAGCCCAAATGTTGGTAAAAACCATAGGCTCTTAAGCTTGGATCGTTGCCGGTAACCAACCAAATTTCGTCAATGTCTTGATCCCAAAACCACTTCTCAGCCGCTTCCATCACAGCCCGTCCAGCGCCTCGCTCTTCAAAATCGGGCAGCACAAAAACCCCAAGTATCGTCCGTTCAGTGGCGTTGGCCATGGAAAAAGCGATCGCCCGCCCTTCCAACTCTGCAATCCACCCGCAGCAGTCCGTGTCTAGCATTATGGCAACGGAGTCAGGCGTAATACCCAGCGCGGCAATTTCTTCACGGGGCTGGTAATTTTCAACGACGCTCGTCCGAATATTGAACAGGGTTTCAATATCGTCCCGCTGAACTGTTCGAATCTGGATGTGTTGATTAATCGCCACCACCGCGCCTCAAAAAACTTAGATTCGTCGCCGAATTAGATTTAAACCATTGCCCAAACCGTTAAAGCGCCGACCAATAGGATTAAAGCGATCGCCCAGAATAGCCCATCATTGTAGCGACGCTCCTCAGGTTTTAAGGGCGGTTCCAAATCCGGATCTTCTTTTGCGATTTTTGTACTTTTGGGTCGAACGTGAGCAACGGGGAACTGCGAAGAATCGCCATCTTCTATGGAAGATAAGTCGGGAATTTCTGTCATCCATTCCTTGGGGCGATTCAGCTGCGGCGCTTCCAAAATTTCCAAAAGTCGCCGTGCTTGTTTTCGCACCGTAAAATCAGGATGGGTACACAGGGTCCGACATAATCCCAAGGCACTGTCCCGTAACCCCAAAGCTTCATAGGCTGTTACCAACCACACCGAAATCTCCCCCCCTAATGGAGAAACGGGGTTTTGCACCACTCCTGTCGCCGTTTCCAAAATATTGATGGCGTCTCGGTAGCGTCCCGATTCATAGGCCGCTTTCCCCCGTTGCAATAGCTCTCGAGCCTGCGATCGCCGGTCCTCTTCCAATTCCTTTTCCAACTGAGTGGTTGGCAACTGGATCGAATCGCGAGGGCTGGTTGGATCAATTGACTCGGGCGAACCCGCAGAGTCCGTTAAGGGGGAATCAGTCACAGTAGCGCTTTGGGATAATTAAGTTAACCTTTGGTCATCCTAGACTTCATAGCTATTTTTCGTCATGACAATGTCCTTTAATCTTTTTTCCTCCAGGTCTCGCACCGGGTTTCAAAAGCGATCGCTATCCCTAATGACTGGCACCTTAGCCACCGGTAGCTTGGCGATCGCCCCTCTCATCGGTTTAGCCTCTCCGCCCAGCCTATCCCCTGCCGCTGTTAACATCAGCGCCGGTTCCCCCGTAGCCCAAAATTCCCAGCGGTTACCTCCCCAGGTTGTCTGTCGTCGCTCCCTGTCCCTTCAGCCCATCGGCGGCAGCGACCCAGAAGTGATCAAACGCGTATCTTTGCCTAGCTTGCTGGTGTCTCGCAGCAACTGGAACACTGACTTTGTGGTACCCACCGAAATCAATTTCACCAGTTTCCGCGTCAATTTATTTTTCAAAGATTCTGGCACCTACAATGTCAAAGCGTTTTTAAAGTACGGCGATGATTCCAATGACCGCTTCTATGACCAAAAAGTGGTCACCGAAGCCAACGAACTAGTGCAAATGCAGGCGTTCCCCCGCCGGCAAAGCAATAGCCGCGTACTACAACCATTCCAGGTCAATACCCTAGTGGGCAACGTGGGTACCGTCGGCAACGTATACGTGGTCTCCGTAGATGGATGTCGCTAAGAGGGCATCTCTAGCCTGTCTTGAGTGTTTTAATCCTCTACCTCGTCTAGCTCTTCGGCGTCATCCCCTGACACCGATGGAGTTGGGCGAGGTCTAACTTGATAACGAGCTTTATAAAACGTTTCTAGGCTATGGCGATCGCCCACAAAGCGCCAGTGCCAAGGCTCATAGGCGATACCCTGCACATTATCCCGGGAAAAAGACAGCTCAAAACCAAACTGCACAGCGTTACGCTCCAGCCACTGAAACGCCCGGGTCTCTTCAAAAGACTCGCTCAAATTCACCGACGGCACCGCCCCATCTCCTAAATCAATGGCATAGCCCGTGTGGTGCTCGCTATAGCCTGGCGGGGCGCTCACCTCTGCCCGTTCGTCGGGAGTTTGGCGGCGGTTAGCCTTAATATCGAAGAAAATTTGCTGCTGCTGGGCAATGGATCGAAACGCTGAAATCATTGACAGGGTAATACCGTCCCGCCGTGCCGCTTGGTCCAGCTCTCGAAAGCCCTCAGCCGCCGCCGAGCGCAGCAAAAACTGTCCATCAGCAGAAATAGGCACTAAGTCATCCTCTGGCGCTTCCTCATAGGACAAGTGCCCTAGCAAATCGTCAGCATCAACGGTGGGTGAAGCGCTTGGATCCGACACCTCTTCCACATTGGGAGCTTGGGTGGCAAAAAAATCACTTCCCAGCCAAAGGTCTAGATGCCCCGTGCTCCATCCCCACAGGGTAATAGCCCCCAGCCCAATAACCATCAGAAGCGCCAGAATCCACCCTAGCCCTCTCTTTCGAGGCTGCTTTGGCACTGGACGACCACCGTCTCGAATCGCCTCTGACACCTCTGTAGATAAGCGAGGTCGCCGCCCTGAAATGCTTTGGGACGGCGATCGCCCAAAATCAATTTCATCAGCATCCGACTCAGCCCCCCTAGAAGCGGCAGAATCATCCATGGCGCGTACAAGCTATTTTTCAATCAAAAGACGTTTGTGGGAAAAGGACTCAAGGAGTTCTATCCTCGATACTTACCCATGAGTCTAGGCAACTCAAGTGTCGCTCGTACAAACTTAGCCAACCCAAACCAAACTTTCCGCCACTTCATCATAATCACTGTCTCGGCTCAAACCAGAAATAGTAGTGATTTCGTCCGTGGCGTGCGTTATTTCCTTCGCATTCGCCGCCGCACTAGCTGCCCCATTCTCCATCCCAGAAGAAGGTACAACAGCTCCAGATCCTTGCTTGGGTGAAACAAACCCTTTACGATGCTGGCTCGCAGCTGGGCGCAGCGTTGAGGCACGACCCGATGCACTTGTTGCAACCTGTCCTGTTTTTCGATTCGTTTGAGGAGCCGCCGGGGGACCTGTCACAAAACCTTTACGGTGAGCAGAATTTTTATTAGGTGTACCCTTTTGCCAAGCCAGGGACTTTTGCAGCGATCGCCGCTCCGGCTCAATTAATTTATCTACAAAATACTCAACGGTTTTCTCTTTAATCCAACCGCGCTGCACCAAGATTTCGCCGAACCGAAGCCCAGTCATCTCCTGATCATTAAGCACCACCTGAACCTGAGCAGGACTAATCAAGCCTGCATCAACAAAATAGGCTCCCAAAGGACGAAACATTGGCTCAGCAATGGCTGCCGCCATGCCCTGAACCGCTCTAGAACTCCTTTCTGATGTGTGCGTCATGATGAACCTCAACGAACAAAGCCTTTACGGTTTCCTAAAACCTCACAGAAAGATTCAGGAAAACAATGTTTAGAGCAAACCCCACTGTTAACAGCAACGAAGCGAATGCTTTTCAAGGTGTTTACCCTGATAGCCATCCATTAAATCGCTTCTGATGCTGCGTCCTTTAGTTTAGACGAGCAAAGCTGCCACTACGGAAAGACTCGACACAACTCCTAATATATTTCAACTTTCAGATATTGAAATCAGGACAACATACTATTCTCGCTTGCCGCCACCCATTCAACTTTTAAGACGTTTAGGTGATAGGCAACTAAAAGCCGTAGTTTAGCCAAAGGTTCGAAATATTAGGATGTCAAGGGAGCAGTAACTCGCCTATTTTCCGTATATTCACTAGGTTAGCATGCCTAATAAAATTCTGGAATAAATTAGACACTTTCTGAAGTCCGTCTGACGTGAAATTAAGGAGGCAGCGGATACTGTTCATATTGCTCAAAAGGTTGGCAAATCCAGCGATCGCCCTCCACTTGCTCGACACAGTAATCAGGCGTCACTGCAGAAGTGGGCTTGCGCCATAAGGTTGCCGTTTTGATCATTTCCACATCCTGCCCGTGGTTATTTCGTAGCCACTGTATCGATCGCTGAAGGGTGTTACCAGAGTCCACTAAATCGTCCACCAGGAGCACGTGAGGTCCTAGACGAGCCACAGTGGTGGATAAGGTCTGAGAGAGGGTTACCCCCAGGCGATCGCGACCCACATCGCCGCCGTAGGAACGGACAGACAGGATAGCAAGGGGTTTATCATAAATCCTAGACAGAATATCACCGACTCTTAAGCCGCCTCGAGCAATGCAAACAATCACATCAAAGGTCCACTTAGACCGATGAATGTCCAGGGCAAGTTGCTCAATTTTCCGGTGATAGTCATCCCAGGACACCTGCAAATCGCTAGGCAACTTATTATCCGCTGGCGAAGCGTCAGGCGACGTGGGCATCGGTTGTGATGGCGAAGGATCCAAAGGCATACGAGAAAGTACTATCAGTCGCTCTGTTTCAACAAAAAACGCTTCAATGGGCGCTGAATTTAGGCGATCGCGACGGATGGCGAAGTCAATAATGCGCGATATGGGCATTGAGCTTGAGACTCAATTGATCAAACAACCGCTAGCGCTGAAAGCAAACTTCCCCCATTCAGAGCTTACAGGCTACACCCCTAAAAAAGATTGAGAATATCAAGTTGCTTTTGGGCATCGTTCCCCTGAGTTGCCCCTGAGGGAGAACTGGAAGGATGAGGAAATTTGTTTTCTGTATTTTTTTTGTTTTTTTTATCGTTGGTCTTACGGAGTCCCGTCACGATACGGGAATGCTTTTCGATTTGGCTCATCACCTGACGGGCGCGGTGAATGGTTTTTTGGGGAAGACCTGCAAGGCGGGCGGCTTCAATGCCGTAGGACTTGTCGGCTCCCCCAGGTTGGACCTGATGAAGGAAAACAATGCGGTTCCCCTGCTCTTGGACGGTCACTTGAAAATTGGCCACGGTGGGAATCAACGCCGCCAGTTCATTAAGTTCGTGATAGTGGGTGGCAAAAATGGCCCGGGTTTTCAAATCATTGGCCAGATATTCAGCAACGGCCCAGGCGATGGAGAGTCCGTCAAAGGTGGCGGTGCCACGACCAATTTCGTCGAGCAATACCAGCGATCGCTCGGTGGCGTGGTTGAGAATATTGGCCGTTTCGTTCATTTCCACCATAAAGGTGGACTGTCCCGTGGCCAGATCGTCCACGGCGCCCACGCGAGTGAAGACGCGATCGCTAATGCCCAACGTTGCAGCTTTGGCGGGAACATAGCTACCCACCTGGGCCATTAGCTGAATTAGCCCCACCTGGCGCAGGTAACAGCTTTTGCCGCTGGCATTGGGACCGGTCAGAATAACCAAGTCGGGTTCTGGGGGGCAAGGGGCGGGACGGGACAGATTGCCCAAGGCCGTGGAGTTGGGTACAAAAAAGCCATCGGGTAGGGAATATTCCACCACCGGATGGCGACCTTGGGTGATTTGTAAGGTGCGATCGCCCGTAATCGTCGGACAACAGTAACCCCGCAGCACTGCAATTTCGGCGAAACAGGTGAGCACGTCCACAGCAGCCACCCCCCGAGCCACTGAGCGAATGGGGTCTGCCAGGTGTCCCGCTTCGTTGCGCAATTGGCAAAAGATATCGTATTCCAACAGGTTAGTTTCATCTTGGGACGATAAAATTCGTGCCTCTCGCTCCTTCAGTTCCGGGGTAATGTAGCGCTCTTCGTTGGTGAGGGTTTGCTTGCGAATATAGTCGTCGGGAGCCAGATCTGCTTTGGCGCGGGGGATGCCGATGTAGTAGCCAAAGGTTTTGTTAAAGCGCACTTTTAAGGTGGCGAGCCCTAGCCGTTCTCGCTCCCGCTGCTCTAGGGCCGCCAGCCAGCTGCGATCGTCCACTGCTCGCGATCGCAGCTCATCCAGCTCCTCGCTGACCCCGTCGCGAATCAGTCCTCCCTCGGTAATGGAAATGGGCAGGTCCGTGCGCAGAAAACGTTTTAGGTGCAGGGCTAGTTTTTCCAGCGGCTCCGGCACCTGGCTGACCGCCTTTAAATAGGGCGACTCACAGGAAGCCACCAACTGGGCTAGATCGGGCAGCCGTTGCAGCGAATCGGCGAGGGCCATCAGCTCCCGTGCATTAGCGGTGCCTGCCCCCGCCCGCCCCGCCAAACGCTCCAGGTCATAAATTTGCCGTAACGTTGCCTGGAGGTCCCGCCGCAGCTGGGTGTTATGAATGAGTTCACCCACCGTGCTGTGGCGAGCACCGATAGATTTAATCTCTAGCAGGGGCTGAAGCAACCACCGTCGCAGAGCCCGACTGCCCATACTGGTCACCGTTTGATCCAGAGCCCACAGCAGGGAGCCGTGTAGCAACCCGTCCCGCACCGTTTGCACAATTTCTAAATTGCGCCGGGTTTGGTGATCCAAAATTAAATAGTCGGTAATGGTGTAGGTTTTCAAGGTTTGCAAGGGCACCTGATCCCCCTCCTCCGCGTTGCCGTCGCTGCCCCCCTTAAAGGAGTCCTGGATGTAATCAAAAAGACCCCCGGCGGCGCGAATGGCTAGGGGCAGGCGATCACACCCTAGACCCTCTAGCGATCGCACCCGAAAGCGCTGCATTAACCGCTGGCGTGCCTCATCCAACCCAAAGGCCGAAGCCGGGCGCAAAGCGTAGCAAAACTCCGTCGGCAGCGCATCGGACAAGCGACCCCCACGATTTTTCAGCGAATCGCGACTTTCCCCAGGGCGCAGCAATCCCACCAAATCGGGCGCATCCACCGGCGTCAGCACCTCCGATGGCTGGAGGCGCAACAGCTCCTGGGTCAGCGCCTCCAGCCCTTCCCCCTGGGTGGTCCAACATTCCCCCGTGGACACATCCCCATGAGCCAACCCCCAGGTGTTGCCTGCTACCACCGCCGCCGCTAAAAAATTATTCCGCCGCGCCGCCAGCATCCCCGTTTCAATCACCGTCCCCGGCGTTAACACCCGGGTCACCTCCCGCCGCACCAGGGGTCCCTGAGCCTGGGCGGGATCCTCCGTTTGATCGGCGATCGCCACCGCATAGCCCCGATTCACCAACTGGGCAGCATATCGGTCCAACGCATGGTGGGGCACCCCTGCCATGGGCACCCGCCCCACCTTTTTGCCTGCATCCTTGCTGGTTAGGGTCAGCTCCAACACCTCCGACACGGTGCAGGCATCTTGAAAAAAGGTCTCGTAAAAATCCCCCACCCGGTACAGCAGTAATGCCTGCACATGGTTCCCTTTTGTACGCACATACTCCTGCAACATTGGCGTCAAGTCATCCAACGCCACGTCAAAACAATTTCGATTGGGAATATGGCGATCGCCCGGTCCAGTCATAGCCTCGGGAAAAGCAGGGAAATACTAAACACCTGAATGTCCTAGGGTAAACCACTGCCCCAAGCCCTAACGAAATTCACAATGATTGAAAATATCCTCCGAAACTAATGTCAAAAAATCAACAAAATTTAGCTTTTAGAGACACAAAGAGTAAACGTGGTGCCTTTGCCTACATCGGATTTAAGGTCAATCAACCCACGGTGCTCTTCAAGGATTTGATAGGCGATCGCCAGCCCTAAGCCTGTCCCTTGCCTCACAGGCTTTGTGGTAAAAAATGGATCGAAAATCCTGTCTTGAACCGCCTCAGGAATTCCCATCCCATTATCTTGAATCGCAACACAGGCAAACCCTTTACTGTCCAGCTCCGTATTAATTTGAATGGTTCTTTTGT
>CALCTI010000246.1 GCA_937894105.1 uncultured cyanobacterium | reverse complement strand
GAGAGGTTACCGGAAATTTTGGCGATAGTGCGAAATCGAGCTTTTGGCTGGAACTTATATTATGAATTGTTAGAAACTACATTGGGGGCCTACTGCTTAGGATCCATGACGGCGGCATGGCTCAGTGGACGATCGCAGGGACTATGGCAATCAATTTTGGCGGGGCTGGGTAATCCCACGTTTTTGGGAGCGATCGCGGGGGTTCTACTGCAAAAAGCCCAGTGGCCAGATCCGGTGGATCAAGGACTGCAAACCTTTGCGGGGGCAGTGGTGGTGACGGCGATCGTGCTGATTGGCATGCGGTTGAGTCGATGGCGACCTCGGCGATCCCTGGCAAAGGTCTGGCCCAGCCTGCTGATTAAGTTGGTTATCGTACCCCTTGGGTTGGGAACCATCCTGAGGTGGGGAGGGGTCCCATCGCCACTGCTATTAACGGTGGTTTTACAGGGTGCGATGCCGCCGGCTTTTGCCACGCTGGTGATTGCGGAATCGTATGACTTGGATCGGGAGTTGGCGGTTACGGCGATCGCGGCGGGCATTGGCACGGCTCTGGTGCTGTTACCCCTGTGGTTATGGGCGTTTGGTTAGGGCGCTTGGCTAGGGAGTTCGCTGGGGCGTGCTACCAACACCCTTTCAAAAACTTTCAAAAACTCCCAAACCTATACACAAAGAGGGAACGCACACCCTAGCGTCAAACGTTACAGAACGCCTTCAGTAACAGTTTGTTAAGTTTATATTGATCCCCCGAGGGAAGTCGCCGTTACAACTTTTCCAGCCTTGTCTTAACCGATTCATTATTTTTTCGCTGTACCCTACCTGTATATCCCATGAGTTCCCCCGTCAACAGTGAAGATCTTGCCCGCTATTTGGAAGATACCGACAGCATCCATAAGCCCTGGATGTTGATCCAACTGCGCCTTAAAAAGCTTCAGGAGCAGCGACACACTATGGATATTCGCGAGTATACCGATGCGATCGCCGATATTCACGCAGATTTGATGAAGCTGGGAAAATGGTGGGAGGGTCGCGAATCTGAGGTCTTTAATCCATGACATCCCCAAAAGCTCCATCGTCAAATCCACGGAGATCACGGTCGTCACAGTCACGGAGAACACGGTCGTCAGCATCCCGGTCATCCCCCTCGCCCGCCGCAAAGGCTAAGGCGATGGATGATGCAAAGGTTGAGACGGCGATCGCCTCCTCCGAACCGGTGGAATTGGCGGATGCCCAGTACTATTTCAATCGAGAACTTAGCTGGATTGAATTTGACCGACGGGTCTTGAATGAGGGCATGGATCGGCGCAATCCCCTGCTGGAGCGGCTGAAATTTTTGGCGATTTTTAGCTCCAACTTGGACGAGTTTTTTATGGTGCGGGTGGCAGCGCTGCTGACCAAAGTTGGGGCGGGGGTAACCAAAGCGGCTCCCGACGGGCGATCGCCCCAGCAGCAGCTTGATGAAACGAGCGATCGTCTGCGTCCTTTGGTGCAACAACAGCACGAGCATTTTTCTCAGGAGCTTCGCCCCGCAATGGCGGTGGCGGGCATTTATTTACTGGACTATGTGGACCTAAATCAGGAGCAGCGGGCTTATTTGCATGACCACTTTGAACGGGAAATTTTTCCGGTGCTGACGCCGCTGGCGGTGGACCCGGCCCACCCGTTCCCACGAATTTCCAACCTCAGCTCTAACTTGGTGGTGCTAATTCAAGATCCCGACAGCGGCGAGGAGCACTTTGCTCGGGTAAAAATTCCCCAGGTGTTGAGCCGATTTTTACCCCTGCCCCTAGAGGGGTTTGATCGCCATGCCCTGGCCGGTCCCTGGGCGGAGGCGCCCGACACGGCCCCAGAGCCCGTATGGGTAGGGGTGCCCATTGAACAGGCGATCGCCCATAACCTAGAGCTGCTATTTCCGGGGATGAATATCCTGGAGTACCACCCCTTCCGCGTTACCCGCAATTCTGATATTGCCGTGGAAGATGATGAAACCGATGACCTGATGGTGGCGATCGAGCAGGAGCTGCGGAAGCAGCGGCTGGGGGGCAATGTGGTGCGATTGGAGGTGTTATCCACAATGCCGACAGAGGTGCGCGATCGCCTGGTGAGCGAGCTAGAGGTGTTGCCGGGTCACGTTTTTGACGTGGAAGGGCTGCTAGGGCTCAATGACCTGTTTAGCTTTTTACGGTTGCCCCTGCCCCATTTGAAAGATAAACCTTGGACATCGATGGTGCCAAAGCGCATCCAGCGACTAGGCAGTTTGCCAACTCTTGACTCTGACGACCTGATATCCGAGGAGCCTGAAGAGGATCAAAACAACACAATTTTTGCCGAATTACAGCGAGGGGATTTGTTGGTACACCATCCGTACCATTCTTTTGCAGCGACGGTGCAGCGGTTTATTACCGAAGCAGCCAACGATCCCAAGGTGCTGGCCATCAAAATGACCCTGTATCGCACATCGGGAGATTCACCGATTATCAATGCCCTGATTCAAGCGGCCGAGAACGGGAAGCAGGTGGCGGTGCTGGTGGAGCTAAAGGCACGGTTTGATGAGGCGAATAATATCAACTGGGCAAGGACATTAGAGCGGGCTGGGGGCCACGTGGTATATGGGCTGGTGTGGCTAAAAACCCACACCAAGGTGGTGCTTGCGGGGCGTCGCGATGACGATGGGCTGCGGCGGTATGTGC
>CALCTI010000245.1 GCA_937894105.1 uncultured cyanobacterium | reverse complement strand
GCAATTGGGTATCGGCAGTGCCTAAATAGACCGTGGCATGGGGCGAGTCTAAATTGTCCACCAGCTCCTGGTCAAAATGTAGCCGCGCCATGGTGAAAATTTCCGAGCCCAGCCCCGTGCTGCCGCCTGCCCAGTTCAGCCCAAAGCTACTGCCGTTGGTGCTCACCAGTCGCAGCCCGCCCCCACAGCGCAAAAAATGGGGACTGGTTTCAAGCTGTTCACGTACGGATCCCTGGCGCACTTCCCCCAAGGTGTCCAGCACCTTATTCCCAAAAAGATTGCCGTCCACCTTATCTCGAGGGAATTGGGCTTTGTCGACAATGGCGTGGGAAATACCTTGTTCCGACAAAAATAGGGAGGCAGTCGCGCCAGCGGGTCCTGCGCCCACAATAACGACTTGAAACTCTTGGGCTGGGGATGGGGTAGTCATGGGGATCGCCTTAGCTAGCAGTGCAAGACAAAGCCCCCCTTAACAAGTGGGGTTGGGGGGATCTTCCAAGGACGTTCCCATCCTTCAAAACGTTGAAAATGGGCGCACGAGATGGGGATCCCCCCTCAGTCTCTCTTTAACCAAGAGGGAAGTTTGCCTTTTATAGAACTTGGTCCCGCATTTTATGACCTTTTCTGGACGATCGCCCCCAATTGAAATCTCCTGTAAAATGCGGCTCCACCTACCACAGCTTAAAATCCTTAAATTCGGTATGCCATGAATCCAGTTCCCGGTGGGCGGTCAAATTAAAGTGCAGCGGCGTTACGGAAATATAGTTTTTGCCCACCGCCGTCACGTCCGTGGGGTATTGGCTCGCGATCGCCTGCCCCGCATCTAGGTCCTCTTCCTTAAGCGCCTCCCCTGCCAGCCAATAATAATGATGCCCTCGAGGATCGGTGCGCTGCTCAAAGGAATCAAAATACTGGCGAAAGGTAAGCCGCGCCATGGTCACCCCAGCCAACTGGTCCGCAGGCACTGCCGGAATATTGACATTGAGCTACATGGGCGGTCTGGCTTCGGAGGTGCCGTGGGTTTTGTCGTAATGCTCTAAAAAATCTCGCGCAAAGGTCGCACCGATTTCAAAATTCCGATTCGTAAAATCCGCCAAACTCAGCGCCATGCTGGGGATCTTTTCCAAAAGACCTTCCATCGCCGCCGACACGGTGCCCGAGCACAGCACATCTGTGCCCAGATTAGGACCATGGTTAATGCCCGCCAATACAAAATCTGGCTTGTGGTTCACCAGCGCCCCCAGGGCCAACTTCACACAATCGGCCGGCGTCCCTGAGCACGCCCAAACTTTGATGGACTCTTCGAAAATTCCGGTGACGGGTTCAGCGCGAATGGGATCGTGAAGGGTTAAGCCGTGACCTGTGGCGGACCGCTCCCGATCTGGGCACACCACCGTTACCTGGTGCCCGGCGATCGCCAGCGTATTAGCCAAACATTGAATCCCCTCTGCAAACACACCGTCGTCGTTGCTAATCAACAGTCGCATATGGAGATCTCACTTGCCTAAGTTCTTCGCCCAGTCCTTTGCCCAGCGCTTTTTCCAAGCTGGGCCCGTATCTTTAACTTTACTGGGGTTCGCAGACAAAACCGGTTAAAACTAGCGGTTTGGGAGATTAATTTGCCGGTAATTTTGCCGGTAATTTTTTAATGGTTTGTCGTTGGTGATTTGCCAGTAATGGGGCAATTATTCTCCAATTTCTCAGCGATTATGGTTGGTTTCATAAAAAACCAAGACATTGCGAAAGGTACTGCCAAAGCGAGATCCGCACTATTGGCTATTCCAAAGAGTCGTGAACGATAAGCTCAGCGATCGCTCCCCAGAAGAAAGCACACGCCCTTTTAAATGAAAAACACTATGGGCGAAAACCCTTGCGGCTATTGAGCTTGAGATTTAACGGATAGTAGCCCCTAATTGTTGGCGTCGGCGATCGTCGATAAATGGCGACGCACCAGGGCACTCCCCGTGGTTTGTCCCCCATCCAAATAAGCCTTACCCGCCTCCGCCAACCGTTCAGCAGCCACTCCCATTTGCCGTTGATTTGCCGCCACCAGCCCCTGGTTATGAATCATCACCGCCCAGCCAGGACGCATGCGCAAAATGGCATTCACCGCCAGGGAAGCCGCCTCATGATCTTCCCGCTGGAAGCTACCCACCATGCGATCAATATTGGACGCAATCACCGCATCAGACACGGAAATTTCCTCCGGGTGCCCGGTCCAAGGACAGGGCACAGCATCGGGCAACACCGGCTCCAAAAAGCGCGATCGCCCCTTCCCCGGCAGTCCGTAAGCGCGCACCATGGCGCCAATACCCACCCCCAAAGTCCCCAGCAGCACCGCCGCTGCAATGAGCCCCTTTACCCCGTCTGTCATGGATCCTTAGCCCTCTGCCGTCGTAGCTTCCAGGGACTTATTGCGCACCAGCCCGGTAATCCAAGCGGTGGTGATATGAGATAGCAGCCCTAAGGGTCCAGCAAAGAGGCACAGCACTAGGGAGTGGCGCACCCACAGGTTATTTTCCTGAGCATCCTGATGAATCCAACGTCCCACAAATAAATCCATCACCAGGTAATGCACCCAGCCCGTAGCCATCACTTTTTCATCGGAAAACAGGGCCGCTAGGTTGCTCAAACTGGTATCGGCAAATCCCTCGGCATTTTCCGGGGTGACACTTCCCACAAAAAACGCCAAGTACACCAGCGCCAAAGCGGCAAAGGGAAGGGGCGATCGCATCACCTTCCCTGTCCACTGCCATCCCGGCACCACAATCATCAACAGCCAAAAGGGCAGCACAAAAACATTAGCCCCATTAAACAAAATCTCAACCCAATCGCTCCCCATCGTTACCCCCCTATTTCGTCCAGCCCTGGTCGCAAAACTGCCCACATCGCTGGTCGCATAATTTCTTAATAGTCTAGCGCTGGATCCAGGTGCTAGCGCATCTCCTACTTGTCAAAAGCGCTACAAGATTAATTATGGGGTTTACAATCAAATCGAAAGCTCACTCAGGGACATCTGCTCCTCACGAATAGGCTGCCAGGGTTTAGTATCCGGCGGCAGTGATTTGCTCCCTTCAACTCTCCTTCCACTATGAATACTCATCCTTCGCGCGATCGCCTCCGTCTGGGGCTCACCCTTCTCGGCTCCGTCGCTACCGCCACATTGATCCAAGGAGCCCTTGCCCCTCGGGCGATCGCCGGCAGCCTAATTACCGGGACAACCCCCGGCACCGTCGTTACGCCCTCCGTGGTGGACATTTACCTAGAGCCCGACGACAGCGTTACCTTTCGCGTGGAAGTGGACCCCTACAGCGCCACCTCCTTAGATGTATTTCTGCTTAACGACGTTTCCGGATCCTTTAACGACGACCTGCCCAACGTCAGCGCGGCAGTTCCCGGGCTGGTGGGTGGGCTTTCAAATATTGTTAATAACGTTCAATTTGGCCTAGGCTCCTTTTCCGACAAACCAATCTTTCCGTTTGGGGGCTGGATCGATACCAACGGTGATGGTTACCTCAATGAAACGGTGCCCGATTACCCTTATCAAACAGAGCTGGGGCTTACGAATAACGTTAACGCCCTCCAGGCAGCGGTTAATGGGCTAGATATTCGCTGGGGGTTGGACTTGCCCGAGTCTCAGCTCGAGGCCCTAATGCAGGTGGCCCTACGTAGCAAAACGGAGCTGGGATTTCGCGACGACGCCTTTAAGACCGTGGTGTTGCAAACTGATGCACCCTTCCACTACGCAGGGGATCCCTATCGCACTGATGCCAACGGCAACCCCTATACCTACTACGTTCGTGACGGGGCTGGAAATTTGGTGGGGCGAGATACTTTAAATCCCAACAATGGGGATACGGTGTTTGACCCGTGGGAGGAGTATCCGGCGATCGCCCAGGTGCGGGATGCGTTAATCGACGCCAGCATTGTGCCCATCTTTGCGGTCACCCAAGAAGTACGGTCCTATTACGACAATCTGGTAGCCCAGTGGGGCTTTGGAGAGGTAGTAATTCTTAGCTCCAATAGCGACAATTTGGTCAGCGCCATTGAGGAGGGCATCAGCAACGCGTTGAACGATGTGACGTTGGTGGTGGAGGACGATGATTTTGACTACGTGCGTCAGGTGGCCAGCGACGCAACGGGCACCAAGGAAGGCACCGATTTCAACGTGCCCCTGGGAGATACGGCGAAGTTTGACGTGACGGTGGAAGATCGATCAGGGGACGGGCTGACTGGTAATGACACCTTGCGCTTGACGGCTTTGGGCTACGGGCATACCACGGTTAATGTGACAGTTCCAAAACCTTCACCGTCGCCTAATCCCAAAAAGGCCCCTGAACCGGGGATGGGAATTGCTTTGTTAGGATTGGGGGCGGGGGGTGTTGTAAAGCGCTGGCGATCCAAGGCATCCACAGACATTAGCCCCCACAGGCGTTAACTGGTGCCCCCATTGAGGGAGATCGGTCTCGGGTGTGACTAATGTCATCTGTTGTTAAAAATAGGGTCACGATCGCCATTGCCGTTATTTTTTACACTGATTTCCATACATCAGGTGTGTCAGATTTATTTTTGCAACGTTCATCCGGGTTGAACGCTCAGCATGAGAACAAAATAGTGACAAGTCAAGGTTGATTCACCGACTGTTTAAATCGAGTGTGTCAGTCTATTGGTTAACAATTGGTTCCACAGGTGCAACATTCTAAGTTGCAGTCTAAATACTGTGACTGAAACCGTGCAGTCAAAAAAAGGGTCCCGGAATAGGTCGGAGTGCATCTCGCCGTTATTGAGTCTGTTTAGGGTATCGTCCCATGTTATTTCGTAAACTCACCTTCTCTCTTACCTTGGCTTCGGCGCTGCTAGGAGCCCTAGCCATATCCCCGACTGTCGCTCAGGAAGCGCTCTCGGGACAAGATTCTTTTCAATTTAACGAGCAGCCCGGTTCAGCCGTTGGCTTTATGCCCACTGATCGCCGGATGCCTATCCGTACCGCTAGCGGCGGTCGTCGCGGGGCCTGCATTACCCCCGATGCTGTCGGTGAAGCGGTAGTCCCCCTGTTGCCCAGTAACGGCGGAGCCCTAAGCGCCACCCAAAGCCCCAGCTTTTGGGTTTATGTGCCTGCGGGAACCAAGGGCATTGCCAACTTCCGCCTGACCAATGAAAGACAGATGGATATTGATCACCAGTCGGTGACCCTGCCTGAAGGGGGCGGACTGGTTAAAGTGGAGCTGGATAACGATCCCTTGGAAGCGGGAGAAACTTACCAGTGGTTTTTCTCCGTGAACTGCGCTGCCACTGAAGACGATGAGCTTTTGGGAGAAGGGCGATCGCGTGAAACTTTCGTCACCGGCTGGGTGCGCTATGAACCCCTTGCCGCCGACGTAGAGCTAGCCCAACAGTCGCCCCTAGACCAAGCCGCGGCCCTTGCCCATTTAGGATATTGGCACGACAGCCTAGAGCGCGTTGCTACCTTACAGCAGTCTGGCGACGGTGGTGCTGATGGTCTTGCCGCCTGGGACCAGCTACTGACCAATGCCGGACTACAGCTAAACGCTGACGGTTCCATCACCTCCCAACTTGACCTGGTGTCCTCCCGGTAGGATCGCAACACCCCAAGGGGGTCCGTTGGCGAAGCTTATTCGTCCCGTTCGCCACCTTGGTTCAGTCTCCGCCAGCGCCGATTCCAGAGTCGAGTTAAGAATGCCCGCCTCCCATCCCGTAACTGTGTTGTCCAAATCAGAAATAGCGTCCCTAGTGATGCTGATTTGGAACCGTTGCAGAACAGGGGCGGGTATTTTTGATGGGCTGGTGTTGGCGCTGGCTTTGGGTCTGGGGTTCGTGCCCAAGGGAATCGCCCAAACGCCCCCGCCCAACGCGCCGGTGATTCCCGATAGCACGTTACCCAATCCTTCCGTGGTGGAAGGGGGCGATCGCCAGTTTCAAATTGACGGCGGCACCCGGGCGGGGGACAACCTATTTCACAGTTTTGAGCGCTTTTCGGTACCCACAGACCACCGGGTGCGCTTTGTTCCCGGGGGCGATATTGGGCGGATTATTGCTCGGGTTACGGGTGGCGATGGGTCGCTGATTGACGGAATCCTGGGCAGTGACACCGGCGCTGCCCTGTTTCTGATTAATCCCATCGGCATTAACTTCGGTCCCAATGCCCAGCTTCAGTTGGGGGGATCGTTTATTGCCTCCACGGCGGAATCGATGGTATTTGCCGACGGGGCAGAATTTAGGGCGGGGGCAAACAGTGGCGCGACTCCCCTGTTAACGGCGACGGTGCCTTTAGGGCTGCAACTGGGCGCGGGATCGGGGAATATTGTGGGCATTGGACGCGGTCCCCTGGCACCGACGGAAACGCCAGGGTTGACTGTTTTGCCCGGTCGAACCCTAGGATTGCTGGGGACGTCGTTGGATTTTTCTGGGGTGGCGATCGCGGTGCCCTCGGGAAATTTACAGCTGGGAGCAGTTACCGACGGCACCGTGGGGCTAGGAGAAAATCTACGGTTTAGCTACGACGGCGTCAGTGAATTTGGTGATTTGACCTTGGGGCTAGGCTCCTCGGTGGTCGGTTTGGGGGTGATTCCCCAAAATCCTGGCGCGGTGACCTTGGGCGGTGGTGATATTACCCTGTCGCGATCGCAGGTGGTTTCTCTGTCCTTGGGAACAGCGCCCGGTCCTCCCATTACCGTCAATAGCACGGGCAATTTATCGGTTTTAGGCAGCCCCGGCGATCCTCCTATTTCCACCGGCATTTTATCGGTGGTCCCCGCCGAGGTGACTCAGCCGGGGGGCGCGATCGCCATCCACACCAACGGGTTAACCATTCAAAACGGCGGACGCATCCAAAGCAGCACCCAGGGCACGGGCAGCGCAGGCAATATTGACGTAACCGCTTCCACCGTTGATATTAGCGGGTTTGCCAGCATTGGCGTTCAGGAGGAGCTGTCCTTTGATAACAGCGCCGAAAGTGCCATCACCAGCCTCGCCTTGGGCGCGGGGAATTCTGGCACCTTAACCGTTCGCGCTGACCAGGTGACCTTGACGGATGGAGCGGTTATTGAAACCATTAGTGCGCCGGAAGCAAGCGGGCGGGCGCGATCGCTCACATTAAACGTTTCGGGACCACTCACCCTGGTGGGGGTAAATCTCGAAAACGCGGTGCAAACAAGCCGAGTGGCGACCCTAACCTTTGGCAACGGCGTTGGGGAAGCGGTGACCGTTAATGCGGGCTCGGTGCGTTTAAGGGACGGGGCGCAAATTGTTTCCGTGACCAGCGGGCGACGGGACGGAGGAGGTTTACGGATCTCGGAGGGTGATTTGCTACTGATCTCGGGAGAGAATCTGGCTCGACCGGGACAGGCG
>CALCTI010000244.1 GCA_937894105.1 uncultured cyanobacterium | reverse complement strand
GTTACCCCCGCGCCCTCTCCAAACACCACCGCCACAGCTAGCCCCCCATCCAACAGGCGAACCACCGGAGCCCGCATAAGTACCAAGCCACCGGTGCCGGTGGAATCAGGGTAAGAATTACTGGACAGCCCGCTGGCAAAAGAACCATCGGAGGTGGCACCAATAAATTCAATAGATTCTGTGGCTAAAATTCGCAAGTCGCCGCCGGCGCCGCCGGCAAAGGTGGAGGCAAATAGGCCACCGCCGTTGATGCCCACAATTCGTCGGGCTCGCGCCGTAATGTCGCCCGCGCGCCCGGAACCAAAGGTGTCCGCAAATATCTCCGCCCCATCTAGCAGTAGGGTGTCAGCAATGTTCAAGTCAATCAGTCCGCCATTGCCTCCGCCGGAGGGCGCTACGGAAAGAAAGGCGCTGGTGGACATGGTGAGATTGTTGGCGGTGACAGAAATATTGCCAGAGTCACCAGTGTTAAAGCCCATGGCAAAAAAGCCGCTGCCTAGCAAAGACGGATTTTGCACCGACATGGCAAACAGCTCGGTTAAGGCATCCTGGAGGGGGCGCGCGCCCACAATCACAATTTCATCGCCAGTAATATTGATGCTGCCCGCATTGCCGCTGCCAAAGCTAACGCTGGACACAAAGGAGCCGTCTACAAGGTTGATATTGCCCACGTTAACGTCCACGCCGCGCCCGTTTCGATCGCCCAGAGTGTCTGCCAAGATGATGGAGCGATCGCCCATAAAATACGAATCCCCAAAAATCTGCACCGCTCCGCCACTGGGACCACTCACATCAATCACCGCCCCTCGCTCTAATCGAATGGCACCATGGCTCGCCGCGCCCGTCACGTTACCCAGCCGCCAGCCTAGATCCGTGGGCACCAGGGGCACATCCCCATTGGCTCCCACCGCCGCCAAAATGCTTTGCCCACCCGGTGCGGTTAGGTAGGCTCCGTCCAGTTTGAGCGATCGCCCCAGCAGCGCCAGGGTATTTCCTGGAGTAACGGATAATCCCCCGTCCGGCGTCGGCACAGTGTTTCTCGTTACTTCTGCCCCCGCCTCCATTTCTGGCACCGCCTCGCCGCCGATCGCCCGAATTTCTCCAGATCGCCCTCCCCACTGCAGCCCCAGGGGCACCGTCGCCGTTAACAAGGGCGCAGAGGCTTCGCCCCCCATCCCCCAAACGGTGCCGTCGGCAAAAGTGACCTGTTCCGCCGTGGTCGCAAAAAAAGATCCCCCAATTTCTAAGCGAGCGTTGGGACCAAACAGTACGCCGTTGGGATTAAGCAAAAAGAGGTCGGCGCTTTCCCCCGCCCGAATGGTGCCGTCAATATCGGAGGGTAAATTGCCGGTAACCCGCGAAAAAATTCGCTCAATGCCGCCGTGCTGAAACACGGCCGTTTGCCCGGTCAGCACCGAAAATTGTTCAAAGCTATGGAATAAATTGCCGCCGTTTTCGATGCCGCCGGTAATAGTTAGGGAATCGCCCTGGGATTGCACCACGCTGGGCGTTGGCAGGGTGCGATCAGGCACAATCTGCCCCTGAACCGGCTGTAGAATGCCGCTGCCTATTCCCAAAACTGCGGAGCCCAGGCAAAGCTGCCCGAGCTGCACTAAATTCGGACATTTGAGAGTCGAAAACTTGAGAGCCGGAAACTTGAGGCTCGGAAATGCTGAAGTGATCGCCCGAGGAGGCTGGAAGAGGAGTGCAGGCATCATTTAACCAGGGGAGTGACAGGATCACTATTTTTAACGTTAGCTCAATGGCAGTTCATTAAATTAATCAATGACCCAATTAATCAATGACCTAACAAGTTAAACAGCGATAATGGGACCCTGATGCGCCTTTACTGACGTTTGGTCAACGATCAGGATGGCAAAGAAAATCTACGATGTTTTATCTGGTGTTTTAAATATTACACAAATCCATATGTAAACAAGACCCCTATAAACATCGCCATAAACATTGATCTTTAAAACCAATGAGGACACAGGATTAGGGCACTTTATTAAGAGAAAAGCCATTGGAGAAGTCGTTGGAGAAGTTGTTGGAGAAGCCGTTAAATATGCAGGTGGGAATTGTTGGGTTGGGGTCTATTGGTGGATCCCTGGGCTATGACTTACGCGATCGCCATTGCCGAGTGATTGGGGTTAGCCGGAAGCAATCCACCTGCGATCGCGCCGTTGATTTGGGAATTGCTGACGAAGCAAGTTGCACTTTTGACGGGCTGAAATCCGCAGATTTAGTTATCCTTTGTACCCCTATTGGCAAGCTGGAGGCGATCGCCCAACAGGTGATTCCCCATCTAAACCCTGATGCGGTACTAACGGATGTGGGGTCGGTCAAGGGGCCCATTGTGGAAGCCATCGAGCCCCTGTGGACAAACTTTGTGGGCGGGCATCCCATGGCGGGTACTCACCAGTCTGGGGTGGATGCGGCCCAGCGATCGCTATTTGTGGACCGCCCCTATGTAATCACGCCCACGGAAAAAACCCAGCCGGGGGCGATCGCCAAACTCGACCAGCTGATCACCCTAATCCAAGCCAAGCGCTATGAATGCGGGCCCGAAATCCACGATCAGGCAGTGGCACGCATTTCCCACGGACCGGTCATGATTAGCTCGGCCCTGGTGTCCATGGCGATCGCCCAGCAAAGCCCAGAGGAGGCGGCTGTGGTGAGCTTGGCAAAACAGCTTGCCAGCTCTGGCTTTCGCGATACCAGCCGGGTGGGGGGCGGCAATCCGGAGCTAGGGTTGATGATGGCCCAATACAACCAGGCGGCGATGATTCAGTGTTTGCACCAGTATCGTCAGGAACTGGATGGGGCGATCGCGGCTATTGAGTCAGAAAACTGGGAGGCGCTGAACCAGTGGCTCATTAAAACCCAAAATGCTCGCCCCAGTTTTGTGGATTAGGGCGATGTCAATTCTCGCCCTCACCCTAAATCCTTTTCCACGGGGAGAGGGCTTTTGAAAAGGAGTTTTGAAGAGGTGCTTTAAAAAGGGAGGTTGAAAAGAGGGGCGTTGCTGAATAGGGACATGTTTTCGCAAAGTTCCAAACGAGGTTTCGTGGCTTTCGGTAATCGGTTCATAGCTCGATCCAGCAACGTCAAAAGAGGCTTTGAAAGAAGTGGGATTCTAAAAGTGGGGCTTTAAAAGACAGCCTTGCCCCCCTTCTCTTAGGAGAGAAGGGGCTGGGGGATGAGGGCTACCAGTGGCTTTTATGTTTCGTGCAAGCCCTTTGCTACCATGGCGACCCAATTTTGCCCCTTGTGTAACGGCGGGGACCTTGGGACAATTGGCGACGGCTGTGGCGATCGCTACAATTGATTGTTCTGAAGTTTAAACCGCAAGCTTAAATCGCAATATTTCAAGTCGTAAGACGACTAAACCGCAAGACTAAATCGCAATACCAAGTTAAAAAATATGGGGATCATGCACCAGGGGACGCAAACGGGTGGCAATTGAACTGCGGAGTTACGTTTTTTTAGATCGATTGCAGCCCCAGCACGCGGCCTATATCGGCACCGTGGCGATCGGATTTTTGCCGCTGCCGGGGGATAGCTCCCTGTGGATTGAGGTATCGCCGGGCATTCAAATTAACCGCATTACCGATGTGGCGCTGAAATCAACGGCGGTCCGCCCTGGGGTGCAGTTTGTGGAACGCCTGTATGGCTTGCTGGAAATTCATTCCACTCGCCAGGGGGAAACCTTGACGGCGGGGCAGGCAATTTTGGAGGCGCTGGATGTGCGGGAGGGCGATCGCCTGCGCCCTCGGGTAATTTCCAGCCAAATTATCCGCAATATCGACGCCCACCAAGCCCAGCTAATTAACCGCAATAGCCGAGGCAATATGCTGCTGGCAGGGCAAACCCTGTATGTGTTCGAGGTGGAGCCCGCTGCCTATGCGGCCCTGGCGGCAAACGAAGCGGAAAAGGCGGCGTTAATCAACATCCTCCATATCACTGCCGTGGGTAGCTTTGGGCGCATGTACCTGGGAGGCGAAGAGCGGGATATTTTGGCGGCGGCTCGGGCCGTTATTGATGTGATTGAGCACGTTAGCGGTCGAGAGCGTATTGATCTGCGTAAAGAATAGGGTTGATTACTGGCGCGATCCAGAAACTTTTACAGCCCAAAAACGCGCACTAATAAATCCAAAGTGAAGCTGAAGTTCATGAAAGAGAAGGAGCACTATTAAAGCGGTGGCGGATGCGGTTCATATTATGCACTTGCAGCGGGGGGCAAACCTGTGGCGACGGTGGCGACGGGAAAATCACCTGGTGTCGCCAGATTTGTCTGGGCTGGATTAGTCTGGGGTGAGGCTGGGCGATCGCCCCATGGACCACTGCCAACTGCACCGGGGAAATTTACGCCGAATTCAAGCGCCCGAAAGCAACTGGTCTGGCTCCCGCGCCCTAGATAGCGCCTGGGACCATGCCAATTTAGAGCTAGCTACCCTATTTCAAATGGAAGCGGTGGGTAGTGAGTGGCAGGGGGCAAATTTGCGAGGTGCGGACGCGCGGGAGGTGAACTGGTCAGCGGCAGATTTTCGCGACGCCACGTTAAGCCAGGCAAATTTATCGCGGGCAATTTTAAATCGCGCCAGCTTTGCCGGGGCGATCGCCTATGGAATTGTATTGATGGGGGCGATCGCGGACCGAGCCAATTTTTCCGACGGCAGCTTTTTAAAGGCGGCGGCCCAAGGATTGCGCTGCCGAAACGGTCGCGGCAGAGGGCTGCGATTGGGGAGCGCCGACTGTAGCGAATCGGACTGGAGCGGCTCCGATCTGGTAAATTTGCACGCCCCCTGGAGTCGCTGGGATAACGCCAACTTGTCCCGCGCCGATTTGAGCAATGGCAATTTACGAGGCGCAAAACTTTGGCGAGCAAACCTGTCGGGGGCAAATTTAACGGGAGCTTGTTTGCGGGGGGCAGATTTGCGCGGCGCTAATCTGGAGGGGGCAACCCTAAGCCGGGCCTGCCTTGACGAGGCGATCGCGTCCCAGGATTTTTTGAACTGTTAATTTCTGTTTAACTTATATATCGGATTTTTTAATAGGTGGATGATTGCGAATCCTCCAGATTTTCGGCACAGTCAAGTTTGTCATATAAGACAATTCAGCAAAATGTCCCACGCCTAACCGGTGCGGGATTTTTTTTGCTGTCTCTTCGCCTTTCTTGCAATTTTTGTGGATTTTGGTGCGGGCGATCGCCCCAACAGCCTTAAGCCGTATTCTTAGTACGCAAGGATTAATTACCCAAGGAAATTACCCAGAGAATTATCCAAACACAGATACAGACACGCCAGAAAACCCACATTACGCCTCAATCCAGCCCCTATGAAACGCCGCCAACTCCTAGGCAACCTAGCCCTCAGCGCCTCTGCCGCTACCGCCGCCGCCTGCACTAACGGAGCGGGACCGGCAAGCTCCACCGGCGAAGGTAGCACTACCCTTCCCAGTGTGGAATGGCGAATGGCAACGAGCTGGCCTAAATCCTTGGAAACCATTTTTGGGGGTGCCCAGGAAGTGTGCGATCGCGTGGAAGCGATGACC
>CALCTI010000243.1 GCA_937894105.1 uncultured cyanobacterium | reverse complement strand
GTCGTCGCTGCGGATGGACTTGTGGGTTTTTGGGGTGGTGGTGTGGTGGGTAAGCTGGGGTGTGGGGGGCGATCGCCGTGTGGTTGATATTTGGGGAGACGCTGGTGAGGCGGCGGCAGTTCTGGATCGTCGAGTGCCATTTGTGTTGGTGCTTCGACTGTTGCGATTGGGCTGAGTTTGACGGCTGGAGCTGCGGCGATCGCTCTGTGAATTAGAGGTGGCGCGTCGCGGTGGGGCGGAGTCAGGGGGGCGAGACGCTGGCGATGGCTGAGGAAGTGGGTCGGATGCTTCTGGTGCTGGTGGGCGTCCTGGCAGTGGCTGGCCAAACTGTAGAGAAGGGTTGGCGCTAGCGCTAGTGGAACAAAGGCTGAGTCCGATGATTAAGCCAGCGACTTTACCGGCGTGGGCAAGCTGTTTGTAATGTAGAAAAAAAAGCTTAGTCATGGCAGGTCTTCAGCCGATCCGGAGATAGATCGTTTAGAACAGTGTTGTTAGTTGTAAGCCAAGGGCCGCGTTAGAACAACCTGATGCTTCTTCCGAGCTTAATTACGATTTTCTTAGATGTCCAGCAACATTCGTGACAGTTTATTACGCTTAGGGCATAAGCAACGCCAACTAAAGGTCCCCTCGAAAAGGGTTTAGGGCAGGCTATGTTTGGGGGCATCGCTTTTTTAGTCAACTGTTCGATTGGCTATTTCATGCTCATTGGCTGGTTATGTGTTTAATGTCTACGCGGTCCTCGTTTGGGTAGGAGTTTGTCAGTGACGTACCTAGGTTTTATTAATCGGGCTGCAGCGGGCGGAGCGATCGCCGTGGGCTTGGGGCTGCTGTTGTCAGAGACGACGACGGCAGAGGTGCCCATTGTTTCGGCCCAGGACGGCATCGGAACGGTGGTGGAACTTCAGGGTGATCGCGCGGTCATTTCCGGCGGTCAGGTGTCGGGCAATAATGGCTTTCACAGTTTTACGGAATTTGGAGTGGGCACGGGGCAAACGGCGGAGTTTGTGGGGGTGCCAACGCTGGACAATATTCTGGGACGGGTCACTGGAGGGCAGCCGTCTTTGGTGAACGGCACCATTCAGGTGAGCGGTACCGATGCCATTTTGTTTTTGCTAAACCCGGCGGGATGGGTGTTTGGTAATGGGGCGCAATTGGATGTGCCTGGGGCGTTTACGGCCACAACGGCCACGGCGGTGGAGTTTGATGGGGGAAATATTTGGGGTGTTGGATCCGGTTTAGCTTCCGATGGGGGAGCGATCGCGGGGTTTTACTTTGAAGAGGGCGTGTCGGGAAATATTGCCAATTTTGGAACGTTGGCCGTTGGACCGGGGCAAGGACTAAGTTTGCTGGGGATGGCGGTGCTGAATAGTGGTCAGCTAATCGCGCCAGGGGGAAGGGTTGTATTAGAAGCGGTGCCTGAAAGTGGCTGGGTGCGTCTGGCATCGACGGATAGGGTCTTGGGGCTGGAATTTTTGCCGTCGTCGTCGCCAGCGCTGGCGAGCAATTTGCCGTCGCCGTTAACCATGCCGGAGCTATTGACGGGCGGCGAGGTGAGCGCCGCGACGGGGGTTTCGGTGGCGTCGTCTGGGTCAATTACGTTGGGAGAGGGATCCACTGTTAACGGCGGTGATTTGGGGGCGGGAACGGCGATCGCCTCAGGATTAATCAGCGCCAGTTCCCCCAGCTCTAAGGGCGGCCAGGTGGCGATTCTGGGTGATCGCGTGGCAATTTTAGACGCACTGGTATCGGCGACGGGCACAACGGGGGGTACCCTGTGGATTGGCGGCGAAGGGGCGGGGGGCACGGCGTTGCCTGTGGCTCAGCAAACGGTGATTAATCAGTTGAGTGTGCTTGACGCTAGTGCCCTGAATTTTGGAGAGGGCGGCGAGGTCAGAATTTGGTCCGAATCGGCCACCCTATTTGATGGGGCGATCGCGGCAAGGGGAGGTACGTTCGGCGGCGACGGCGGTTTTGTGGAAATTTCCGGGCGCGATCGCCTGCAAGTGGCGGGCTCCGTAGACGTGGGTGCACCGTTTGGCACGCCGGGGTCGGTGCTATTTGACCCGGAAAATATTTTGATTGTGGGAGGGGTTCCCGATGACGCCACTGGGGTGGGTGATCGCGAAGTGAGCGATGGCAGTATTTTTGCGGGCGATGCGGCGGGCGAAACCCTCACCATTTCCCAGTTCACCTTGCAAACCATTATTGGCGACGTCACCCTGGAAGCCAATAACAATATCACCGTTGACGAGGGGGTATCGTTGGTTTTCCTCGGCGAGCCCAGTAGCACAGGGGTGAGCCAGACGGTTCGTTTCACTGCCGATGCGGATCAAAACGGCGTGGGGGCTTTTTCGATGGACCGTGACCAGGCGATCGTTGCCAGTGATTTGAATGTGTCTATTTCGGGCGCTTCGGTGACGGTGGGCGATGTGCTGACCGGTTCCGTGGAGGGGGCTGGTGGTGATATTACCCTGCGGTCTAGCGCTGGCATTTTGACGCTAGGGCTGCTGGACACCAGCTCTGAATCGGCGGCGGGCGGGCGAATTACCTTGGAAGCAACGGGAGGGGATATTTCTGCGGATACGCTTTTGACGTTGAGTGCGGGCACCTTTGACGGAGGCGTTGTGTTTATTCGAGGCGATGGTGCCGTTAATGTAGATACGATTTTGACCAATAGTGTGGGCGGCCAGGGGGGCGCAGTCAACGTTAGTGCGGAGACAGCCTTGAATATTTCGGGGATTGATACGGCGGCCCTGGGGGGAGGAAATAGCGGCGCGATTACCCTGGACGGTGGCTCGGTGTCTTTTGATTCGATTAATAGTCAGTCCCAGTCTGGCACTGGCGGGGCGATCGCCATTAATGCAGTGGGCGACGTTACGGTGGGCGACCTGGAATTTGGATCTGTCAGCCCGTCAGACTCTGAGATAGAACAACCGGGCGTAACCATTAATACCCCTGGCAACGTTGATTTGAGTGACGCCGGTTTGGAAGGGCTAGGGGCTGGAGTGGTAATAGGGAACGCAGCAGCACCCATTGGCAGCATTAGCTTTGGGCTGGAGCCCCTGTCCCTATCCGATACGGACCTCATGGTGACCGTGGATGGTCCAGTGACCTTAAACGCTAACCTGAATACGGAAGGCGGATCCTTAACCCTCGACGCAGCGGGTGAGATTACCGTTTCAAACTCCGTTGTGTCTGAAGGGGGCACCCTCAGTTTTACGGCACCCACATTTACCGCAACGGCAGATATTAATTCCAGTGGTGCGATTACTGATGCGGGCGAGGGGGCAGATATTTCCAATCGCGTGGGTGGCAAGGTTCAAATTACGACCCAAGGAAATTTATCAACGGCAAATATTAGCGCTCAAGGGATTAATGACGGCGGGGCTATTGAGCTGGAAAGCGCTGGGGGGGCGATCGCCACAGGTAGCCTAAACGTCAGCAGTACCGGCGGTCCCGGCGGCACGATTTCTATTCTTGCCCCTGGTGCGGGGCTCACCGCCGCAGACCTGGCCGGTATCAATGCCCTGGTCTTTGACGAAGAGGGCGTTCTGGACCCTACGTCATTGGTTACCGGTGCACCTTTAGGAACCTTGCCCGGAGACGTGGTGGTGGGTGACTTGGCAGCGTCGGGCACTAGCGGTGGCTCCATTACTATTGAGGCTCGTACGCGCATTACCGGCGGCGCAGTGGATGCTAGCGGCTCCTCGGGCAGCGGCGGCTCAGTGAGCATTGATCCGGAGGGAGATGTGGTGCTGAATCAGGTGAGGGTCGACGGCGGTGCCACGGGCGTGGGGGGCACCGTTGAAATTGAGTCCCAGCGATTTGTGCGGGTGCTCAATACTTTTCCCGACCCTAGCGGTCAGCCGGTGAGTATTTCCGCATCTGGTGGTCAAGGGGATGGTCGCGTGGTCCTTAGCCATGGTGGCTCGGAGGCGCAAACGCCCCTTCCGTTTTCCGTCGGGAATGGGCGTATTAACGGCACCGCTGGCGGCATTTCCGTGGGTAATTTAACGATT
>CALCTI010000242.1 GCA_937894105.1 uncultured cyanobacterium | reverse complement strand
TCTTCAGCATCCATTGACGCATCTTGTATTGAAACAGAGCGACCATAAAAGCTTTTCCAGGCGTCCTATTAAAGTTTAGAAGGACTATAGCCGGTTCAATAAAAAACAGCGCATCGTGAACCACTAAGCTCAGGATTTATTGAAGCGTCCTTTTTCGCAACGTCCTTTGTCGCCACATAGGGACGATATTAAAAATTTTCGATGTTTTTGAGCACTTCTGGGGGATTGGTTTGGGCTGCGTTGGCGGCTTCTCCGCACATTCTTGGGGTGGGGAAGATTTTGCCGGGGTTGGCGAGCCCTTTGGGATTAATGGCTTCGGTGACCCAGCCCATGGTCTCTAGGTCGGTGTCGGAGAACATTTGTCCCATGTAGCATTGTTTGTCGGTGCCAATGCCGTGTTCGCCCGATAGGCTGCCCCCGGCTTGGATGCAGCGCTTAAGGATTTCGCCGCCGATCGCCTCGACGGTTTCCATCACGCCAGGAACGCTGCGATCGTACAAAATTAGGGGATGCAAATTGCCGTCACCCGCGTGGAATACATTAGCGATTTGGTAGTTATATTGCTCGGCGATCGCTGCAATTTCCCGCAGCACCCACGCCAGCTTGGTACGAGGAACCACGCCATCTTGAACGTAATAATTGGTGCTCATTTTCCCGGCAGCAGCGAAGGCTGCTTTGCGCCCCTGCCATAGTTTTTGGCGATCGCCCGCATCTACCGCAACGGTCACCTCCCGCGCCCCATCGTCCAGGCAAATTTTCCGAACTTTTTCAATATTGGCATCCACCTCCACCGCCAACCCGTCCAATTCCACCAGCAGCACCGCCTCTGCATCGCGAGGATAGCAGGCGCTACCGGTCACGTCCTCCACCGCATTGATGCTGAGGTTGTCCATAATTTCCATACCGCCGGGGATTACGCCAGCTCCGATGATGTCAGCGACGGTCTGACCCGCTGCTTCCATCGTAGTGAAATCCGCCAGAATTACTTTGATACAGTTGGGGGTGCGCAATATGCGCAGGGTTACTTCCGTGGCAATACCCAAGGTGCCCTCCGACCCCACAAAAATTCCCGTCAAATCGTAACCGGGCATTTCCGGCACCACGCCGCCCAACTGGGTAATCTCACCGTTGGGCAGCACCACCGTTAGGGACAGCACATGGTTCGTGGTGACGCCGTATTTTAGGCAATGGACGCCGCCGGAGTTTTCCGCCACGTTACCGCCGATGGAGCAAATAATTTGGCTGGACGGGTCGGGTGCATAATAAAATCCTTTGCCGCTAACGGCTTGGGTTACCCAATTATTGATAATCCCCGGCTGCACCACCACCTGCTGGTTGTCGTAGTCCACCTTAAGGATGCGCTTCATGCGGGTGGTGCTGATTAACACGCAATCAGGTACGGGTAACGCGCCTCCCGATAGCCCCGTACCCGCCCCCCGTGCCACAAAGGGAATATTGAGGGAGTCGCACACACGAACCACCGCTGCCACTTGCTCCGTACTATTGGGCAGTGCCACTAGCTTGGGGCGTTCGCGGTAGCTGGTTAGCCCATCGCACTCGTAGGTCAGTAGCTCTTCCTTACGGCGAATAACGTAGCGATCGCCCAGAATTTTCGTCAGCTCCTTATAAACCCGGTCCCAATTGATCGCCCCGGGAGACTCCATATCTAATGCTGCGGGCTTATTGACAAGACCGGTAATAGCAGCAAAGAGGGAAGCCATAAATTAGTGAAGCTGGTGCAGAGAAATATCCGTAACGCTAGGATACATCGTCACCAGAAACCCACTTGGTTTGTTGCGGAATTGGTAAATTCTTTGCCTTGTGGAAGTCGATCTGCAACATGCG
>CALCTI010000241.1 GCA_937894105.1 uncultured cyanobacterium | reverse complement strand
TTTGTGGATGCAGGGGCGGCGCGGCTTTACCCCCAGCGGGATTTGGACGGTCCCACCTTGCAAAGTTTGGTGATGGAGTTGCTGGACGATAGCGATCGCCGGTTACGCATGACCCGCAATGCCGCCGCCGCTGCCGTTCCCAACAGTAGCGATCGCCTGGGCGATCTGATCGAAAGCACTTTCGCCGGTCAGTCCTAACGTGACCCATCCAGCCCAGGGGAAACCATCAGAACCGCCTGCAAAACCTTGGCAGCGCTGGATTTTGCCCAAGCCAGCCCAGGCGACGCGACGGGAATGGTGGTTTTGGCTGGGGCTAAGTTTGACCTTTTCCGTGAGCTTTGGGTGGCTTGCTTATCAACAGGGCACCGCCGGTCCCTACGTGGTCCAAGATGACGCCCGCCAACATATTTTTTGGATGCAGCGGTATTTGGATCCCACCCTGTTTCCCGACGATCCCATCGCCGATTATTTTCAAGGGGTGGCTCCAGTGGGCTATCGCGGGCTGTATTGGGGAGTTGCCCAGCTAGGATTTAACCCCCTTGACTCAGCGAAATGGCTCCCCATTTTTCTGGGGCTAATCACCACATTTCTGATGTTCAACTGGGTAACGTTTCTGTTGCCAATTCCCACCGTTGGTTTTGTGGGGGCGCTGCTTTTAGATCAAACCCTTTGGACCCAAGATGATTTAGCATCGGGTACTCCACGGGCATTTTTATTTGCCCTATTTCTAGCAGTTTTAAATTGTCTGGTGCGACAAAAAAAACTGGCGCTAGCGATCGCTTTAATCTTACTCGGCTGTTTCTATCCCCAGTATTTATTGGTGGCGGCCGCCCTATTAATAATTCGTCTATTGTCAGCTTTTATCAATAGTAAAAAAGACAACACAGTCAATCAATTAAAGTCTCAGAAAATTGCGATCTTAGGGCTTGGGATTGCGATCGCCACCCTAGTTTTTTACGCTCTCCAATCCTCTGATTATGGTCCCGTTGTGGACCGCAGCTTAGCCCTCACATTGCCGGAATTTTCCCCCGACGGACGCGCCAATTATTTTGACAGCGACTGGGCAGAGTTTTGGTTGCTAGGCAAACGCAGCAGCCTAATGCCACGGGGATTTTTAACACCAATTCCCCTAGCTTTAGGACTGCTTTTGCCCCTGGGAATCATCCCAGGCATTAAGCACCAGGTCCAGAAAGGGTGGAAGCGATCGCCTGTTTACCAAAGCATCCACCCGGAGATTCACACCCTCAGCCACTGGTGCATCGCTTCCCTAGGACTCTTTCTCCTGGCCCACGCCCTAATTTTTCGTTTGCATTTACCGGGGCGCTATACCCAGCACAGCTTAACGATGCTAATGCCCACTGCTGCGGCGATCGCCTGGGCGTTGCTAACAGATAAACTCTTCACCTGGAGCAATCACCGTAAACAGCTTTTCAGGTCAATAAGAACGGCGATCGCAATATGTATTTCTATTATTTTCTCCGCCCTGTTGATTACCTATCCCGTAACCTTAGGACGCTTTCCCAAGGCTAATTATGTAACCGGAGAAACGCCCGTTCTCTATGAATTTTTCTCGATTTTACCTAACACCATAAAAATCGCAGGAATCGCCGACGAGCTGGATAATATTCCCACCTTTTCTGCCCGTTCTGTATACATCGCCCGCGAATATGGTATTCCTTACCACTGGGGATATTACCAAGGGTTTCGCGATCGCACCATTGCCACACTGGAATCTTTATATTCACCCGATATCAACGTTTTAAAACACTTCAATACCCAAGCCAAGATCGACTTTTGGTTAATTGATCAAGGTACCTTTACCGTTGAATACTTAGAAGGTCGCGATCGCCGTGCCAATGACTGGCTTAAGCAATATCAGCCTATCCAAAGCACCATCATTCAACAGTTACAACGGGGCGAATCACCGGCGATGCTGCCCTTAATTCCCCAATGCACAGTTTTGGAGACCGGACGATATTGGGTCATTGACGCAAACTGCTTAAATGCTGTGACCGTTGCCCGCGATGACTAGGGGCTGTCATCAATTGAATCCCTAAGTCAAGAGCCGTAAGGGTTTCAGCCCCTAGCCTTGTTTATTTTTAAAGGGCGCGTACTCCCCACGGCATAAGGCTTCTGGAGATTAATGGATGACACGCCCTAGAGTCTAGAAATGGCGTAAAAAGGCACACCAATAAGGCGTAAAAATTATTACAAGGTCAGATTGTTTGACTGATCGGGAAAACTGTTAATACAGGCAGCATTCACCCCCAGTTACCAGGGACAATGACACCTTATGTTTACAACTTATAAGCCGTTTCCTTAAAAGCCGCCGCTGTTCCTGGTAAGTTTTACAGAACAATAGAACAAGCGAAAAAAGCACTAAGGGATAGCGACCAGCGGTGCTTATTTTTCACTGAAAACACACGCATGCACACCAAATAATCAACGGAGGCAAGGGACGTGGGTTGGCGAGTCCGGGCAGTTCGCGGTGCTACAACCGTTTCCGAAAATACCGTTGCCGCAATGCGAGAAGCGGTGCATGAATTACTGGATGAGCTGGAGGCTTATAATTCTTTGGATATGGCGGAGGTGGTTAGCGTCACCTTTTCCGTTACCCCCGATTTAGATGCTGTTTTTCCTGCGGCGATCGCCCGAGAGCGCCCCAACTGGAACACGGTGCCCCTGATTGACGTGCAACATATGGCCGTAGCAGGCAGCCTGGAGCGGTGCATTCGCTTTTTGATTCACTTCAACACGCCCAATCCGAACCAGCCCATCCACCATCCCTACCTACGCGGTGCCCGCCATCTACGCCCCGACTGGGTTTCCGCCCAAACCGCCGCCATAAAAACCACCGCACACGCCACTGCCGCCCCGTCTAAAATTCCCCTCGCTGACGGAGCAGCTATTGGCGGATGACCTCCCAACCCCTTTCTCTGAATGCTTTGCTAGCTCAGCTACCGACGCCCCTATTCGATCCTGATCCGCTGCTACAGTGCGTGGAAAATTTGGATCAGAGCCAGGGACTGGCTATCCTCTCCCAGCTAATTACCCTGTATCTGACAGATGCTCCCACCTATCGGGACCAGGTCCACCAAGGGATTGCTGACGAAGATGAGAATCTCCTGCGCAAGGCTGCCCATGCCCTAAAGTCCAGCAGCTGTTCAATCGGGGCCGCTGGCTTGGGCAAAATGTGTGAGGCGATGGAGAAAAATGCGATCGCCAAACGATTTGCCGTTGCATCCCTCCAAAAAGGTAAATTCGAAAAAACCTTTGATGAATCTATCAAAATACTGACTCAATTCAGCCAGACTTTACCCCAGTCAGTACTGCCTTATGGTGCTGATTAGCTGATAACTTAGAACATACTTTGAAGAAAGTTTTTATCGCTTTGATCAGGAATTTCCGTTAAAAGCGACCTTATTTTTATTCTTATAGATCATGAGTAACATTGAACAAATTGAATCTTTAGCCGCTGATATTGGCGAGATTGTATATATTGACGTAGCCAAATGGCATTTGTACTTAAACACCGCCAAGCTGCATATTCCTTTGGCAGAGGCAATTTATCCGTTGGCGATCGCCGGCGAGGTGAGCCGAGCCAAAGTTACCGACATTTTAAATAGCATCAAAATCAGCCTTGGAGATGGCAAGCTCGAGGCAAATTTATTGGATTTGGTTCCAGCACGATGCCAAGGCGATCTAATGGATTTTCTCGAAGACTATCAGCGTAATCTTTGATGCCATATTTTTGAATCCAGTGACCCTGGGTTTAATCGTTTTATTCAACAATTTCTGATTGGCAGCCTGTGGTTAGAACCCACCTGCTGAAAGGGTGGCAAAGCCCTGATCCCGTTCTCCGGATTAGGTGATTTCGTCTGGGAAAAAGGTGCAGAGAGTGTTTGTTGCGCTCTGCACCTGCATTGTTGTGGCTAGGCTTTGCTGGCTCCCTTGCTGTCCTTTGTCGTTGATTCCAGTGGAGCCCTGCGCTAAACACCGTTTCCAGCTCTGAATGTCAAATTTTGGACGTTCAATGCCGAGTGTCCAATTTCCGGTATTCAATTCTGAGCATCAAACTCTGAACGTCAAACTTTACAGTCGGAGACCATGCCACCGAAAGCCCATCTTGAGCCCCATCTTTCTTCCGACGCCCTAAAGGACTGTTATCGCCAGTCGAAGGATGCTGTTGAAGCGCGGCGGTGGCATCTTTTATACCTGGTAGCGTCTGGGTGGACCATTAAGAAGGCGTCTGCAGCGATCGCCCTAAGCTACGACTATTCCAAAGAAATCGTGCGGCGCTACAACAAAAAAGGTCCCCCGGCGATCGCCCGGCGCAACCATCCAGGGCGATCGTCCCCGCGAGCATTGCTCAGCAGGGAGCAGCAAGAGGAACTGACCACATTGCTGCAAGAGTCGGCCCCCGACGGTCAGCCCTGGTCGGGTCCCAAAGTGGCAGATTGGATTGCGAAAAAAACTGGGCGATCGCGAGTATGGCCCCAGCGCGGATGGGAATATTTACGGCGGCTCGGTCCCCACAACGGGCAAACTTAACCGATCCTTTGCTCCCTCACTTTCGCCGATATTGTCATCGGCACTTGCGCCGGTACTGGGGTCGGGACTTTTATGAGTACTTACATCAGTACTCGTATCGATACGAGTATCGATACGAGTATCGATACGAGTATCGGTACTTGCATCGGTACTTGCGGCAGTCTTCTCCCCAGCCCCTTCCCCCTGCATTTCGCCCCCATCGCCAGGCTCATCGACAGGTAAAATTTGCAGCGTTCCGTCGTCCAACCTTTCCGCTTCATCCACAATTGCCAGCTCGTTTAGCGGCGTCCAGCCCGGTTGCCACTGGGAGCGATCCTTTAGCATTTTGGCGTTAATCCAAAACCGCACCGACGAATCGCACGACGACACCAACTCTGCATAAACCCACGGTCCCTGATTTTTGCGATTCGCTACTTGAAAATGCCGCCACCCAAAAGTGCGCTTCCCGGCAGTCCATTTCGACCCCAGCAAATGGGGAAACTTTTGTTTTTTTGCCACGGAAGCCCTCACCCATTCAAACTTTTAGTATTTTAAGAGAGCTTAGAAACGCCTAACAGGGCACACTCAGCCCTAACTAGCCGACAGATTATTGACTTTGACAACGGGTTTGTTAGTATATTTAAACGTTCATGGCGGGCGTAGCCAAGTGGTTAAGGCAGTGGATTGTGATTCCACCATTCGCGGGTTCAAGTCCCGTCGTTCGCCCTCAGTTTTATAGCTAGGGCGTGTCATCAATTAATCTCCAGAAGCCTTATGCAGTGGGGAGTACGCG
>CALCTI010000240.1 GCA_937894105.1 uncultured cyanobacterium | reverse complement strand
AGTTTCAAATTTAAATTCTCCACCTATGCCTCCTGCGAAATTGTGGGCGGTTTGTAAGTTTATGTCTCGGTCCAAAACGGCAGCGTGGAGTGCGGTCACACCTCTGGCTACTATTACATCGGCAAAAACCGCGCCCTTGCCTTCAGCACCGCCGTCCCCTTCGGCTTAACCGCCCAACAGCAAAACGCCTGGCTATACCAAGGGGGCGGTCTGGAACTGATGAACGAAGTGTATGCCAATTTCAATATGTTGGCGTTTCCCGCTGGCAACACCGGTGCCCAAATGGGCGGCTGGTTTAAAAACGAAATCAAAAGCCTATCGGACTTACAAGGTCTAAAAATGCGGCTGCCGGGCATTGGGGGCGACGTGATGAGCGGGTTAGGAGTCAACGTACAGGTGCTCCCCGGTGGCGAAGTTTATTTGGCGTTGGACCGAGGCACCATTGACGCTGCCGAGTGGGTGGGCCCCGCGGACGATGAAAAGCTGGGGCTACAAAACGCCGCCAAGTTTTACTATTACCCCGGCTGGTGGGAACCGGGGGCAACCCTGGACGCCCAAGTTAACAAGGGGGCATGGGATCGGTTGCCGGTGGAATATCAGGAAATTTTCAAAACGGCCACCTACCAAGCCAATGCCAATATGCTGGCCAAGTATGAGTCTTTGAACCGAGAAGCCCTGAAGCGGCTTATTGACGGCGGCACCCAGCTCAAGGCTTATTCCCCAGAAATCCTAAAAGCAGCGCAAAAGGGATCGGTGGATTTGCTCAATCAATTTGCCAGCCAGGATGCCACGTTTAAAAAAGTATTCGACCAGTGGAGTGCGTTTAAGGATCAGGTGTCAGCTTGGAACGCTATCAACGAACTGAGCTACGAGTCATTTGTCGCCCCGTCTTTATAAGTTTCACTCTTTGTAGGGGGCGACTATTGGCTGGTAGAGGCGAGGGTGGGCGATCGCTCCTCTCCTTCATCACCGATGTCTAAAGCTGTTTCCGCCTCATCTTGGTCGTCTTCCGATTCATCCCCTTTGCGATAAATGGCTAAATCAAACCAAAAAATGGTGCCCACTCCCTCTTCACTGGTAAGGTTCACCTGACTTTGGTGCTTCTCCATAATATTGCGCACAATGGAAAGCCCTAAACCGGTGCCTTCCAAAGTGTGCACCCGATTTTCCACCCGGAAAAACCGGTCAAAAATTGCTGCCTGGTCGTCCTTGCTAATGCCCAGCCCCGTGTCAGCGATTTCAATGCGCACCAGCTCTAGACTCGATCCTTCTTCCTCGGGTTCCGTTTGTTCCCCTGTTTCCCCGTTTGCCCTAGGGGTTTGATGATCGCGGGCTTCGTGCACATCGCAGGCGGGCCACAGGGTGGGATGGGCATTGGGATGGGTGGGTTGGTAAGCGCGAATGGTCACGTTGCCGCCCTTTTCGGTGAATTTCAGGGCGTTGCCCACCAAATTGGCAAACACTTGCAGCAGCAAATCATAATTTCCACGCACCGCTGGCAGGTTTGTCCCAACTTCCTGAGTTAGGGTAATCCTTTTGTCGCGAGCATTGAGCTGACAGGTGCGCAGGGTTTGTTCAATAGGCGTGGCAATCTCGATCGCATCAAAGGCATAGCGCCGGCTCGACTCCAGCCGGGACAGGTCCAGCACATCGTTTACCAGCCGAGTTAGGCGGTCCGTTTCATGATTCGCCGTGGCCAAAAATTCCCGCTGCTGATCCTGGCTTAAATCGTCCCCATACTCGTGCAGGGTTTCAATAAAGGACTTGATATTAAACAGCGGCGTCCGCAGCTCGTGGGACACGTTGCTAATAAACTGGCTTTTCGCCTCATTGAGCTCCACTTCCCGCGTAATATCCTGCACCGTAATGGCGATCGCCCTCACATTGTCGCTATAGCGCACTGGTGGCCCCGGGGGCTGCTCCTCCAGTTCCCCATACTCAAACTCCCCGTACATAGACAGGGGAAACAGGCGATCGCCCTCCCCAGCCCCATTCAGTTCTATATCCCCAAATAATCGCTGAGCCATCACCGTGCTCAACATAATCCGCACCGTCCGCTTCACCGGCTCCGTCAGGGTGATCCGAAACTCTTCCGCCGTGGTTTCCCCTTCCGCTAGCTGGAATAACGGGCGCGTTAGCTTTACCTGAATTTCCTGGGGCAAATGGTACAGAACACTTTTGCCGATAATCTCCTCCTCCTCCCAGCCCAAAATTCGCTTCGCCGCCGGATTTGCCAGCACCACCACCAGGTTGGGAGCCAGCAACACCGCCCCATCGGCGATCGTGGACACCAACGTATCCAGCTTGGCCTTATTGGACGTTAGCTCCTCAATATTTTGTTCTTCATAGCGCTCCAGCCGCTCCGCCATATCGTTGAAATTAACGATGAGCTCCCCTAGCTCACCGCCAAAGGGCAAATTCACCCGCTGTTGAAAATTACCGGCGGCAATATTCTTAACCCCCAACAACAGTTCTTTAATGGGCTTCGTAATGGTCAGCGCGTTAAACACCGCCCCCAGAATCACCATTACCCAAATGGACACAAATACGGCGATCGTCACATCGCGGGTCAGGCTGGAGGACGCCACCACCGTCGGGTTTGGGTTGGTGCCCAGGGCCAGAACCCCTAAATACTCATCGTTTTGCTTGAGGGGCACAAAAACATCCGTAACCTGACCATCTGGGCTGGCGTGCTGGCGAGCCACCGGCAGGTCTCCGTCGGCGTCGTAGCCTTCAGGCAACTGGATGCGGCGACGTAGGGTTAGGGTGGTTCGCACATCCTTCGAAAACGGAATGCCGTAAAAAATTGTGCCGTCCTGGTCCGCGTACAGCAAATAGCGGACGTTGGAGGTGCTGTTGTAAAACCGTTCTGATAATTCCTCTAGCTCTCCCAGGTTATTTTCCGCCACCAAAGGAGCCACATTGGACGCAATCAGCAGCCCCAGATCTCGCCCAAAGCGAGTATCGTTCAGCCGAGCATCTTGCTGAATGGTATTTACCGCCCAAAAGGTTAAGGCGCTTGTGAGCAGGGAGACCACTAGGGCTGCCACTGCCATTAATCGAGTTTGCAGGGTAAATTCCGACCACCATCGCCGGATAATTTCCCTAATCTTGTTCAACAACGCCAGCATGGTCAGATTCAATCATTGTGGTTGATCTTACCTGATAGCCAATGTCTCGGCGATAATAAGCTCCATCAAAGGCGATCGCCCCCAAACTTTTATAGGCAGCGGCGAAGGCCTGGTCAAAATTTTCGCCCATCCCGGTCACCGCCAACACCCGCCCCCCGTCAGTGGTCACCGTTTGGGATCCGTCACTGCTTGTACACTTGGTCCCCGCATGGAACACCTGGGTAACGTCCGTTTCGGCCGTGTCCAAGCCAGTAATTTCCTTTCCCTTTTCGTAGGAACCTGGATAGCCCCCGGAAACCAACACCACACAGCCCGCACCGCCTGATCGCCATTCAAACGGCGGCATCTGCCCCAGCTTGCCATCAATACAAGCCTGCATAATTTCGTGCAGGGGGGTTTCTAGCAATGGCAGCACCACCTGGGTTTCCGGATCCCCAAAGCGACAGTTAAACTCCACCACCTTGGGGCTACCGTCGGGAGTAATCATCAGCCCCGCATACACAATGCCGCAATAATCAATCTTTCGTTTTGCCAGGGTCTGGATCACCGGCTCTAGAACTTTTGCCTCAATGGTTTTCATCAGCTCTGGCGTCACCAGGGGAGCCGGCGCATAAGCTCCCATTCCCCCCGTGTTGGGTCCCGTATCCCCTTCCCCTACCCGCTTGTGATCTTGGGCCGCCACCAGGGGACGAATGGTTTTACCGTCGGTAAAAGCTAGCACGGACGCCTCGCGCCCTTCCAGAAACTCTTCAATTAAAACGCTGCTGCCCGCCTCGCCAAACTTGCCCCCGAACACCTCCTTAACGGCTCCCTTCGCAGTCTCTAAATCCATGGCGACAGTGACTCCCTTGCCCGCAGCCAGACCGTCCGCTTTGATCACAATGGGAGCGCCCTGCTGATCCAGGTAGGCGATCGCCCCGTCTAAATGATCGAAAGACGCGGACTTTGCCGTAGAAATTCCCGCCTCCGCCATTAGCCCCTTCGCCCAGGCTTTACTCGCTTCTAGCTGGGCGCCGTCCTGATTGGGACCAAAAACAGCAATAGAACTAGGCCAGAAAACTTTCTGTACCGGGTA
>CALCTI010000239.1 GCA_937894105.1 uncultured cyanobacterium | reverse complement strand
GGAGCAATTGGAAGGATTTAGAAGCCTCTGCATGCGGTTTAGCAGGGTTAGATATTCCGGTGTTTTTGGGGAGCGCTGGCAGTTTGCTGGACTCAATTGTGGTGCGCGATGGCATTGCTCTGCTGCGTTTTTTAGCAGATCGTCGCGATAATTTAGCCCTGGTTGCCCTGTTGCGCAGTCCATTTTTTGCCATTAGCGATCGCGTTTTATTCCAAGTGGCCCAACAGTTTAAAACGCCGCCCACCCAGCCCGATATCCCCGGCGATGATCGCCCCCAGGTGCGGTGGTGGGAGGAGTTGGAGGCGCTCGCGGCGGCGGGAACTTTGCCCACGGTGCTGGAACCGGCGATCGCCACATTGACTCAGCTACGGCGCGATCGCCAGGGATTATCCCCCGTGCGGCTGCTGTTGCGGGCAGACCAGCTGACCGGCTATACGGCAACGTGGACCCATTTAAATGAGCGCGATCGGCGACTGGCGGACTGGCAGGGATTTTTGGATTTGCTCCATAAGCTGGACGGGCACACGGGGGACACTTTTGCGGCGGTGCGCCAAGTGCAGCGGTTAATTGATGCCAATAGCGGCTTTAGGGGACCGGCAATTCCGGTGGCGTCGCCTCCCATTGAGGCGGGAAATACGGTGCAGTTGATGACCCTCCACGGTTCAAAGGGGCTGGAGTGGCCGGTGGTGATTTTGCCCGGCTTAAACGGGGCGGGTAATCAGGCGTCGGCGTCGGTGTATTGCGATCACCAGCGAGGGGTGGCGTGGAAATTTGGCGATAATTTTGGCGACAATAACGAGGAGGCAGAGGATCGAAAGTCTGGCTACGATCCCAGTACCCAGCCTGCTTTGCTGACCTTGTTGCGGGCGTTGGAAAAGCAGCAGAGCCTGGCGGAAATGCACCGGCTGTATTACGTGGGGCTAACGCGATCGCGAGACCGATTAATCCTAAGTGCCTATAGCCCCGCCGAAAAAAACAGCCCGTTAGAAACATTGCAAAAACCTGCCGAAATGGCGGGCGTTGGCTTTCGGCTTTACCCCTGCGATCCTGACAGTGCTATCAACACTGAACCGGTTGATCCCCCGTTTCCCACCCCAGCGCCGCCCCCAACTCGTCTGCTGGTGGGCAAAGGCACCGCCGGACTGAACGATATTCCAGTGACCTCTTTGGCGGACTATGCTCGCTGTCCCCGCTGGTTTGAATATGGGGTTGTAGCGGGACATCCGGGAGTGGCGATCGATGAGGAGCTGAGGGAAGCGGGCGATCCCAATAACAACGACAATCAGCCGGACACCTCGCCGGATAATTCGCCGGATAACTTGCTGGACAATAATCACCCGAACGACTCACCCGATTCTGCTCGCCACCTAGGCATCGTCACCCACGCCCTCCTGGGGCACCAAAGCCGTTTGTTCCAGCATTTTTATCGC
>CALCTI010000238.1 GCA_937894105.1 uncultured cyanobacterium | reverse complement strand
ATCCTGTACTACGCAGGGATTTAGATTTACTTTATAAACTAGCTCTTAGAATTTTAAAGTTAATGATGGCTTTAATTGACGGCAGCCCCTAGCGAAAGGCAGGTTTAGGGTGATCGCCACCCCTTCCCCCATGCCCACAAAGATTACACAACTCAATCACCTAAGTTTGTAGCGTTTCCAAAGGATGCCCCCCTCGTTTCAGGGTGAATTCTAACTCTAAAAGGACGCCCACCGCCGCTTCTAATGTTTTTAGGGACAAGGACTGCACCTCCCGTTTAAAGTAAAAAATTCGCTTAGGGTTGCTTATATCTGCGGCTTTGGCGATCGCCCGGTCATCCCTCTCCCCCTGGGCAATCAGGGCTTTAATCCACAGCCAGGTGCGAAATTTCCCCACTACCGTAGCTACGATGGGAATCGGCGCTTCGTTGCGGGCAATTAAATCAGAAATAATGTTTAACGCGTCGGCTGTGTGCCCCTGACGGATGGCATCCGCAAGGGCAATGCTGGTTTGGGTGGAGGTGCCCACTAAGGCGTTGACGGTGGCGGCGGCGATTGGAGCGTTGGGCGTATCAGCGGTGAAGAGCTTCAGCTTTTCCAGTTCGTTATACAACTGGCGGGTTTGGTTGCCCACGGCGAGGGCGAGGGCTTCGGCTGCGTCGGCGGTTAGCTTAATGCCCAATTCTCCAGCGGCGTCTTGGGCGGTTTTGACTAGGGCGTCGGTTTTCCAGAAGGGCACCGGAGAAAATTCGCGGATTTTGGCGTGCTTTTGCAGCAGCTTGGTGGATTTTAAGCGACCGTCGGGTTTGTTTTTACTGGTGAGCAGCAGCACGGTGGTGTCGGGAATTTTTGGCAGGGTTTGGCTTAGGGACTCCAGGGTGGCTTGGGCACAGCGCTGCCCTAGGGGAGTATCCACCAGCCACACCAGTCGCTGACCGCTGCCGAAGGGGGGCGTCATGGCTTGCGCCAGGGCTTCACCAACGGGATCCTCTGCGGCGGGGGAGATTTTGTCGAAATTAAAGCTAGCCCAAGCGGCGTCTAGGGTTTGGGATTGTAGCGCTGCCACCCCCCGCCCCATGGCAAAATCGTCCGCTCCCCAAAAAAAATAAATCGCCATAGGGTCGTTCTTCCGTTCCTTGATCTTAATTTCCCAGCCCTTTACCACTGCCCACCAAATACAGCAGTGCCATCCGTACAGCAATGCCGCTGGTCACCTGGCGGGACACCAAGCTTAAATGGGGGTCATCCATAATGTTCGAATCCAGTTCCACGCCCCGGTTGGTGGGTCCTGGATGGAGAATTTTGACGGTGGGTTTACACTGCTTCAGGCGATCGCCCGTGATGCCAAACTGGCGATGATATTCC
>CALCTI010000237.1 GCA_937894105.1 uncultured cyanobacterium | reverse complement strand
GTTTCAGTGGGTGGCGAGTTTTTTCCATGACGACCAGGAGTATGCCGTTTATACGCCCCTGGACCCATTTTTTATTTTGGCGCGGCGCGGTGCTGATGGCACGCCGGAGCTATTGTCGCCAGCGGAATTTGAGCGTATCGAGGCGATTTTACCCAGCTTAGAAGACCATTTTTTCGATGGGCTGTAAAAAACGAGCTTGTCCCAGGATTTTGTAAGTACGAGCTTGGAAATAGGAGCTTGGAAATAGGGACTTGGAAACAAAACGGCAAAACAAAGCTGAAAAATCTGAGTTCGACGCAAAGCCACCTTAATAAAGGGGGGGATCTTCAAGAGCCAGACTCGCAGCAAACCTCCTTGGGGTTAGGGAGATTCTCAAGATTTAAAACTTGTTGCGATAAACTTCCGTAGCGACAAAGGGGAAAAGGATCCCCCCCAGTCCCTCCTTGTTGATGGGGGAAGCTGGGTTCAGGTGACATTCGTGCCGTCCAACAGGTTTTTTCGAGCGGCGGCGATCGCCCCAACGGTCACCTTAGGGAGGGGCACATGGGAATCGGAGAGTCACCAAAGCAGTGCCATGATGGAGAAGTGCCAAAAAACAGGCTTGGATTAAATTTCGAGGACAGTACCGGTGAAGGGTCTAAAGCGCGGCTTATCAGCAATGGTGGTGGTCGGGGTAATGGGAGTGGCTGGCTGGCAGGGCTGGGGCTGGTGGAGCTGGGCGCGATCGCCCGTTTTATCCACCCCCCAATCCGTCACCTCAGCCTTTAACGCCAACGGTTCCAACGACAACTCCGAAGGCGGAGTCCTGTCGGCGGACCCGGTGCAAGTGAATATTGAGCGAGGCACCTCCATTCGCCAGATGGGGCAGGATTTGGAAGATCTGGGGCTAGTGCGGTCTTCCTTCGCCTGGGAAATCTGGACCCGATGGCTATCGGTGTGGGAAGGGCCGGGGCAGTTTCAAGCGGGTACCTACGAAATTGCACCGACAGAATCTTTAACAGACATTGTCGATAAAATCCGCAGCGGCCAGACGATCCAGCAAGGCTTTACCATTCCCGAAGGTTGGTCCCTGCGGCAAATGGGTAATTACTTTGAAACCCAGGGCTTTTTCTCCGCCGAGGAATTTCTCGCCGCGACTCGCAATATTCCCCGCGCTCGCGTCCCCTGGCTCCCCCAGGGCATCCACACCGTAGAAGGCTTCTTATTTCCCGAAACCTACCAGGTGCCCACCAATGGCTTTACCGCCGCCGCCGCCGTTGATGTAATGCTGCGCCAGTTTGAGAACACTGCTCTTCCCCTGTGGCAAGAGCGCCGAGAAGCCACCACGCCGCTAGATTTGGACCTAAAAGCCTGGGTGACCCT
>CALCTI010000236.1 GCA_937894105.1 uncultured cyanobacterium | reverse complement strand
AGCGCCACACTAATTGACAGCCAGTCATCCAATTATTCTGCCCGTGCACCCACTTCAAACTGCTCACCTTTTCCGGATCAAGGAAGTTTCCTTCAAAGGTTCTTGCAAGGTTTGGAGTAAAGGATCGGGTGTAGCTGGCATAGAGGGAAATATTGTCCGACGGCTGATACACCACGCCAGCCCGAGGCGTCCAGGCTGACTCTTGGCGTTCACGTTCCTCTGGTGGCGCAACCGCAAGAAGCTGGGAGGTAGATTCCTGGTAGATAGACTCAAAACGCAGTCCAACCAGCACAATCAAGTTGTCGAGAATCTTGACTTGGTCTTGAACGTAAATTCCCAGGTTGTCAGAAAATCCTTCACTGATGCCGCTTTGGACCACGTCTGGGTCATCAAAATCAGGCAGCGGCGGCAGCGCATCGTAGTCGGGATCGAAAATGTTCAAACGGCCGAGAAAGCGTTCATCCGGCGGAAATACTGCACGGATTTCATTGCTAATGCTCCGAAAACTAGCAAAGTCAATACCGGCGAGGAGGGTGTGCTCAATAGACCCGGTCGTAAATTCACCCACCACGTTTGTTTGCACTTCTAACTTGCTTGAAGACCCATTAACCTGATTTGGATAGAGAAGTCGATCGCCGGTTGTTTCGTCAAAAACGGTTTGAATAAAGCCCACGCTGGCGAGCAGGTTGGCAAAGTCGGAATTGATACGGCTTTCAAAGCGGTTGAAAAAGAATGAGTTCCGTAGCTGCCAATCTTCGTTGAAGTCATGCTCAAAGCGATAGCCCACGCGAAAGGATTCTGACGTTGCTGTGGCCTCAGGATCGCTGACCGCCCGATCAAAGGGGATATCTGCGACGCGATCGCCAATGGCTGGCAGGCCAAAATCATTGGGGCGTTGGTCATCGCTATACTCCAGCTCAAGGGTCAACCTCGTATCGTCACCAATATCGAACGCGATCACCGGCGCAATAAAGAACCGTTCCAAAGGGGTATCAAAATCGCGATAGTAGTCTTCCGTGCGATACAGGGCGTTGAGACGATAGCGAATGCTGCCATCAGTAGTTAGCGGGCCGGTAATATCAATGCTCGGCTCCAGCAGTCCGCGGCTCCCGGAGCGGAATCCCAGCTCGTAGCGCGGTTCCCTCAGGGGCTGCTCATTGACCAAGTTAATCACTCCGCCAGGCTCAAGGGATCCAAACAGAATCGAGGCAGGACCTTTAAGCACTTCAATGCGCTCCACATTCGCCAGCTCCTGAAAGCCGCTACTGACAAAGCTATTGCCTCTGCCGCCAGCCAGGCGCATACCATCCCTTAGGATTGGAGCGCGTTCAAAGCCACGGATCGCAAATCGCTCTGAACGAGGATCGCTATCGCCAGTCACCACACCACTCACGTTACGAACGGCATCGTTCAACCCCGTCACCGCCTGGTCGTCCAGAACGGCTCGGGGAATCACCTGGATCGACTGGGGCACGTCTCGCAGGGGAGTGTTGGTGCGGGTGCCAACGGTGGACTCGGGGACAAAGTAATCGTCCCTTTCACCCACTACACCAATTTGGAGGGCAGCATCATCGGCGGCACCGCCCGGAACACTGGGGGTAATAGCAAGGGTTAATCCCGCGGCACCGGAGCTAACGCGGGCAGTGGGCGGCGCGTCGGTGCCGGTAATCGATAGTCGAATGCGATTCCCCGGTAGCGACGACGCTTCCACCAGAGCGATGCCCTCTACCGGCTGGAACTCTTCCAGTTCCCTTTGACCTAGCGTCGCGTTGGGAATTTCTAAAATCAGCGCATTGCCCACAATCCGTGAGCTGTCGGGCTCTGCCAAGGTTCCCTCGGACGTTTCCAGCACCACCTGCACGCCAGTGTTCGTGGGCTCAACGGTTAACCCCGTTACCGTGACGGTGCGAGCTTGGGCCAGCGAGTCAACCCTTTGGAAGGTGGGCGCCGTTGCATCGCCAGTTACCTCAGGGATTTCCAGGGGCGATCGCGCCACTGCAGCGTTGATCGCGCACAGGGCACCGCCAAGGGCGAACAGGGTCAGCGCAGTGGATTTCAAAACAGTCGGCTTCATCGTCATTCCTCACATTCCGCCAGGAAGACTGCCAATGGAGTGAGGGGCGCTTAGAGCCATCCCACCGCATCAGTAACCAAAACCCCAGACAAATTAATTTCGTCAACCCTAGGGAATGAATGACCGTAAAGAAAGAAGTTCGACGATCAATCGTATTTTTTTTGACTAAAAACCTGTAGCAATTAAGCAAAAAACATCAACATCGAAAGATTTGCACACAAAGATCCATACATAAAAGCATCATCAATTAAACCTTAGATATCTTGCATCGTGAGAGATCGGGCGATCGCAGCCACAAAAGATACCAGGCGCTAAAGCCTTGGCCACTCTTCCGTTTGGGACTCAATTCCAGGGCGTTATTGGGAGCCCATCGAATACTGCTCTCCATAACAAATAATCCCCTTCTGTTCTTTTCGTCGCAAAGGGCGATCGCCCCTGGATTCAGTTCAAAAATAGAGGGGGATCGCCCTCTGATTCACACCGAAAAATCCAGATCCCAAGATTGTCTAAGGCGATGAAATCAGATAGGTTCAGACTTGAACTAATTCTTGATTTTGATGCAATCATCACCGCCAAAACCTAGCGCAGCCCCAGCTCAGTTTAATTTTGATCGCCAACTATGGCGTCGCTTTATTACCATCGCCCAGCCCTATTTTTATCCGTTAGGAAAGCATCGCACCAAAATTTATTTGGGGCTTTTATTTTTACTGTTGGCGGCAGTAATTGCGGCTGCTTTTTGGGTTGCCATTGGTTTAATCCTTGGTGGTCAATTACTATTTCCAGCCTTTTTCAATAACTTAGCGGGCTCTCTAAATAAGTACGTCGTAATCTTGCTCCAATCTTGGATTCCCTGGGTCACACTGTCGATTCTCGCGATCGCGGGAGGTGTTGCACTTAGACTGCGACAATTCTTGATAGAGCGATGGTCACAGTGGAGCATGTTGGGAGTTTTGCTCTTTCTCTCCCTAACCACCAGTGCGTTAACCGTATCTTTTAGCTATCTTCTTCGTGTTCTTAATAACGCATTAAAAGACAAGGATGTTGATACATTTTGGCAGTTTATATCGATCTTTGGCATCGTAATTGTCGTAGTTATTCCAATTATTGTTTCGTATCGTTATATCCGCCTTAAATTAGCATTGCACTGGCGACGTTGGCTAACGGAACACTTCTTTGATTTCTACTTTTCTAATCGCTCCTATTATGAGCTAGATTCCAATGCGGCAGATACTGAAGTTGATAACCCTGACCAGCGAATTGTCCAAGATATTAAGTCCTTTACAGAGGAGACTTTATCTTTTTTGCTAGACGTTTTGGATTCATTTCTAGCCTTATTCGCATTTACGCTGATCCTGTACAACATCTCCAAGCTGCTGATGATCGGGCTATTGTTCTACGCGGCAGGCGGCACCTTAGTGGCGGCCATTGCGGGGCGTAGACTTATCAAAATTAATTATGATCAGCTGCGTCTGGAAGCGGATTTTCGCTATGGCATGGTGCATGTGCGCGATAACGCTGAGTCGATCGCCTTTTACCGAGGAGAAGGCTTAGAACGGCAGCAGGTAACGGCGCGACTGGTAGAGGCAATTCGCAACTTTAACCTGCTGATTATTTGGCAATCACTTATCAACCTATTCCAAAGCGGCTATCGATATTTCACGCCCATCGTGCCGTACTTGGTTGTCGCCCCTCTATATTTTGCTGGCGATGCTGATTTTGGCACGTTTTCCCAAGCTTCGATTGCGTTTTCCCAAGTCCTATTTGCGCTGTCGATAGTGACCAACCGAATTACTCAAATTGCGGCCTTTGCGGCCAGCATCACCCGTCTTGGCATTTTTTACGAGCAGCTCACCGATCCAATCGCCGATCCAAAAGCCGTAAAACGCCAGCCCTATGACCAGAAAATTCAGACGGATATTGCGCCGAAGTTACAGTTCAGGCACATGACGCTGATGACTCCCAATTCAGAGCAAACCCTAGTGCGGGATTTATCGCTGCAAGTGGGGACTGGCGATCGCCTGCTAATTGTGGGGGCCAGTGGCTGCGGTAAAAGTTCGCTATTGCGGGCGATCGCGGGACTGTGGAGCAATGGAGCTGGACAAATCCATCGCCCTGATGTGGATGAAATGCTATTTCTGCCCCAGAAACCATACATGCTGCTGGGAACCCTACGAGAACAGCTAATTTACCCAAAAAACTACGATTGCCCAGACGCGATGTTGCACGACATCCTGAACAAAGTGAATTTAGAGGAGCTGCCCGAGCGTTTTGGCGGCTTCGATACGATTCATGACTTTCCCTGCCTGCTGTCAATTGTGCTACAGCAGCGCCTTGCCTTTGCTCGCGTATCACTAGCCCAACCTAGCTACGCCATTTTGGATGAAGCCACCAGCGCCCTAGATATCGCGAACGAACGAC
>CALCTI010000235.1 GCA_937894105.1 uncultured cyanobacterium | reverse complement strand
AAGCGCAGGAGCGGGAGCGGGAAGAGTGGGGGGGGGAGACAGAGGGAGAGGGGCACCCTGTGTTTGTGCTGCAGTTACAGTGCCTTGAATGACGAAGTCGTAGGGATTTTCGTTGCTGTCATTATTGGCAATGGAAAGGGTTGCTGAGTAGGTTCCGGCGGTTTCAGGGGTAAAGGTTACTTGGAACGTGGCGCTGCTGCCGTTTGAAACGCTGCTATTCGGGAAGGTCGTGAGGGCGAACGGGGCCGCATTGGCCCCCGTGAGAGTGACCAGGGGAGAGTTGGCGGAAGCGGGAGACAGCACTAAGTTGGTTTCCCCCAGATTTTGAAGGGTGAAGGTGTGGGTGATAGGGGAAGCTGCCACAGCAATGCTGCCGAAGTCTGTGCGATCGCTCAGGCTAGGAGTTGTATCGCCGTCAGCAATCACCGTGCCATTGCCGGTAATTTCAATTTCGGGGGGCTGGAGTTCAAAGGCACCGATATCGCGATCGCCAAAACGCCCCAATGCCCTTTGACCACTGGTGGTTGCCGTTGCATCATCGGTCCCATCGATGGCAATACTGTTAGGAATTAAGGCATGGGTTTGGGTGAAACCACCATTATCCGAAAGGGTAGGGTTCAGCACATTTGCCACGGTCAGCCCTAACCCACCCAGCAGCATCGACCCGGATTCATTAGTGATGGTCGCCCCGGCGGTGGTGCCTAAGATATTCGTGTTGCTGTTGGCGATGGTCCCAAACAGATTGGGTCCGCCACCTCCAGCGCTATTCCCCGCAACAATACTGTTGCGCACATTCACTTGACCACCATTCCGATGAATTCCACCCCCATTTACACCAGCAGAGTTTTGGGTAACGGTGGTATTGAGGAGATTAATCGTCCCGCCTCCATTCCCTCGGGCAAAAATTGCGCCGCCGCGATTGCTTGCGGAATTCCCCGAAATCGTCGAGTTAGATACGCTAACGGTACCGCCCCCTCGCGAATAGAGACCGCCGCCCCGGTTGCTGCTATTTCTAGAAATCGTCGATCGCAACACCTCGGCACTATTCCGAAAGTAAAAGCCTCCCCCTTTATTCGTGCTGGTGTTGCCTGCAACGGTGGAGTCTGTGAGGCGGAGCGTCTCTGTGCTGTACAAGCCTGCCCCTAAATCACCGCTCGTATTATTCGAGATAACGCTTTCAGTCACATGGACGCTGCGGGAATAGGTGCCCCCCGCAGAGACACGACTGAAGTTGCCCGATACCGTACTTCTTTCGATGGTGATGGTTCGATTTCTAGCCCATACCCCGCCGCCATGTCGATTACTGCTGTTGTTGGAAATGGTACTGTCGGCAATTGAAATATTGCCACTACGGCTATAGAGCCCTGCTCCGTTGCGACGGGAATAATTATTGGAAACCGTGCTGTCTGCAACTGTGATCTGACTCCTTGTATAGACACCCCCACCATATTGATTGCTAGAGTTGCCGGTAACGGTGCTATTGGCGATCGCAATGCTGCCGTTACGCCCATAGAGCCCTCCCCCACGATCCGTAGAATAATTGTCGGAAACGGTGCTGTTGGTGAGGGTGATCGCTTGTCTTGTATAGATACCACCGCCCTTATCACTACTGGTATTTTGAGTGACGGTGCTGTTCACCAGAGTGATAGCCCCATTGGAATTAATGCCCGCCCCATTGTTGATGGTCCGCCCATTGGTGATGGTCAGATTGTTGAAGGTGGTTTCAACGCTGCCGGTGACATTGAAAATGCGGAAGCTGGCGGCTCCGACGTCCCGCTGAACCGTGACAAGATTAGTTCCGATGATGACTAGCTCGTCAGTGATCCCTAGTTCTCCGGAGGTAAGGCTAACAGTGCTGACGCCATTGAAGCGAATTTCATCAGCTCCCGCTGAACCGTTGGCATCGGCGATCGCCTGGCGTAGGGAACCTACCCCTCCATCATCCCCATTCGTTACCGTAAAAATTGCCATTAGCCTGCACCTCGATCGACGGAGTTTTTGCCGCAACGTCAAGTTAAATGACGCTGATCGACTCAACTTTGTTGATCCAGCGTAACAAGATGAAATAGGTATATTTGCGATATTTAGCCGTCAGGGGGGATGGCGATCGCAATTCTAAATAATGTATCGGTCGAGACAATATTTAGAATTTAGAGGGCGCCGTAACCACCGCCGCCGGGGGTTTTGATTTCGATAATGTCGCCAGGATTCAAAGCTGTTTGGTCTGTTGCTTTTAGACTTTCGCGATCGCCATTTTTGCGCTCAACACAAGTCGCACCAGTTTGGGCAGGGTGGCCGCCGTTGATGCCTTGGGGAGAAAGGATGCGCCGCTGGGACAGAATGCCCGCAGTCATGGTTTCTAAAAACTGGATTCTGCGGATAACGCCATTGCCGCCGGAGTATTGACCGGCACCGCCGCTGTTGGGGCGAACAGCAAATTTTTCCACAAGAACCGGGTAGCGCCATTCCAACACCTCCGGGTCCGTGAGGCGGGAGTTGGTCATATGGGTTTGGACGGCGTCGGTGCCGGGGAATTTTTTGCCCGATAGGTCGCAGCCCGCACCAGAACCACCGCAGATGGTTTCGTAATATTGGTGGCGATCGTTCCCAAAGGTGAAATTATTCATGGTGCCTTGGCTGTTGGCGAGGATGCCGAGGGCAGCGTAAAGGGTATCGACGATCG
>CALCTI010000234.1 GCA_937894105.1 uncultured cyanobacterium | reverse complement strand
CTGGTAATGGCGGCGCTGCCAATTCCATCCCTAGAAGATCCCCGGGTGGCCAGCTACGTGGCCTATTACAAACAGCAACGTCAGGATTGGTTTCGGCTATACCTATTGCCCACAGCCCTCAGTGAACTGCAACGGGCGATCGCCCCCATCCGCCAAGCGGCGGTCCAGTCCAATGCTCCCGAAAACCTTGTGGCCCTTCTCGACAGTCGCGTTGTTCATCGCAGCTACGGTCAACAGGTTCTAGCGGCCCTCAGCCCCTTAGCACGCATTAGTTACTTAGACGAAAGCTGGTCTCTGTAGGGTGAGCGCGACTAATGCACCGCCCTAATTAGCCGCCGTTGCCAATAGATCCAGGGAACTTAGGCTTGGCGATCGCAATTGCAGCACTCGAAATCGGAGCAATTAACCGCATCCTCGGACAAAGCGATCGTGGGATGCACCGTACATTTCAGACGAAAGTCATTGGTGAAATATTGGCACTTCGAGCAGGGAATTTGGTGTAGGGTTTCCAGACGCTGTTTTCCCTCTCGCATTAAATGCCAAAGGTTACTAGTTAGGGAGCCCACAAATAACCACGCCGCCGCAAAACAAATGGGTCTTAGCCAAAACTCCCGACCCGTCCAAAGATCCGCTAACAGCGCTGCCCCAAAGCGATAAAACTGTCTCGACAGCCCCATCTCGTCGGCGCAAAACCAATTCAGCATCCAGTGCAAAGCAACTGTCATAGGCTCAGTGGTTGAGATAAATTCCCCAGAAAAGGAGCAGCGCTTTTACATCACGCCAATTATTTATTGCTAATTATTAGCAACTTCAACGATCAATCTAAATCGCCCATCCCTGAAGCGGCGATCGTCGTTACGTTTTGAAAAAAATATTTTTAGATTTTCTTGATCGAAAAATTTTCCGATCCTATAACTTCGTCCTCACTGCATTGACGCCTGAGAAGGGATTTATTTCGCCTCCATATCAGGCTCCAAAATAACGGAGCAGTAGGGACTTTCAGCCAAGTATTGCCCTGCAACCTGCTGAAGCAGCTCAGGGGCAATGCTTTGCACCTGCTGGGGGTAGGTTAAGGCGTCTTCGAAAGATCCCATAACGCTGTAGTAGCCATAGGTAGCTGCCAGTTGACTTGGGGTTTCACCGGAAAATTGATGGTCATTAATTAACAGCCGCTTAGCCCGATCTAGCTCGATCGCCCCAATCGCAGCCTCACCTAGCGCCCGCAACTGATCCCGAATAAAGGACTCTACCCGCTCCACCTGGTCCATATCCAACCAGGCGGTAATCAAAAACAAGGTGCTATCCGTTTGCACATCGCACTCGCAGGCAACGTCGTAAACCCACTGGTGCTCTTCTCGCAGGGATCTCACCAGCCGCGACATCCGCCCTGTCCCCAAGATCACTGCCAACATATCCAGCCCATTGGCGGTGTCCTGTTCCGCCCAGCCGGGACATCGCCATCCCATCATCAGCCTTGCCTGCTCCAGGTAAGGCAGCTTTAAATGTTGCCGATCGCCCCTGGACAAGATGGGCGCGATCGCCGGAACCTGGACGGGACAAAACTCCGGGCGAGGGAAGCGGCCAAACATATCATCAACCCATGACATCGCCTGATCGTGGTCCACCTGTCCCGCGATCGCCACGGTCATATTTTTGGGCTGGTAGTGGCACCGATGAAACTGTCGCATTTCCTGAGGCGATCGCGATCGTAGGGTTTCTGGCGTTCCCAAAATAGGGCGACCGTAAGGATGCTCTGGATACATCATCCCCAACAACGCCTCATAGCCCAACCAATCGGGATTATCGGCCGCCTGGCGAATCTCTTCCAGCACCACCGATCGCTCCCGGTCAAATTCCCCATCGGGAATGGCCGCCGCCGTTAGCAGTTCTGACAGGGGCGCTAACGCCGTCTTGCCCTGGTCCGCCGCCACCGTCACGTAATAGTGGGCGTAGTCGTAGCTCGTGGCGGCGTTGGTAGATCCCCCAACCCCCTCCACCATTTGGTCAAAGACACCGGGAGCCAAAGCCTCCGTACCCTTAAAAATCATATGTTCCAAAAAATGAGCCATGCCCGCCCAGGGCGCTGGCTCCACTCGCGATCCCGCCCGCACCCACACGTCCATGGTCACCACGGCGCTGTCATTAATGGCGTGGTGAACCACCGTCAGTCCACTGTCCAACGTTGTAACGGTAGGTTTGCTCTTGGTGGCTAAGGTCAGAGGCATACGGGGCTCCTAGCCAACTGGGGCTGGGTAAACGGGAAGGGGCGCGGAAACGATGAGAAATGTAGTAAAAAAGCAGACGCGCTCACACACAGGGATCTGTAATCTCCATTGCTCGTCCACAAAACGCCG
>CALCTI010000233.1 GCA_937894105.1 uncultured cyanobacterium | reverse complement strand
TTTGGAGCTAGCTAGCTGTGTCGCTAAATTTTGAAGAACTACGGGAGCTGATCCAGGTTATTGGGCAAACGGATATTGCCGAAGTGACCTTGAAAAATGGTGATTTCGAACTGACGGTGCGTAAGGCAGTGGCAGCGGCGGCGTCTCCTGATGCCGTGATTGCTCCTGTGGGATCAGTGCCCAGTGTGACGCCAATGGTGATCGCCCCAGAAACCATCGCCACCGTAACCTCGATTGCGCCTCCCCCGGCGGCTCCGCCCGCCCCGCACCAGCCACCGGCCGCGCCGCCTCCCAAAGTGGATGCCAAGGTCAAGGAAATCCTGTCGCCCATGGTGGGAACCTTTTATCGTGCTCCAGCTCCTGGTGAAGATCCTTTTGTGAGCGTGGGCGATCGCATCCAATCCGGCCAAACGGTGTGCATCATTGAAGCGATGAAGCTGATGAATGAGCTAGAGGCGGAGTTGACCGGGGAAGTGATCGAGCTACTCGTGGAAGATGGGCAACCGGTGGAATTTGATCAGCCTCTAATTCGCGTCCGCACCGACTAAAGTGCTTGCCGATTAAATTGCTTGCTAAGGCGCTTGCCGATTAAATGACTTGCCGATTAAATTGCTTGCTAATTAAATTGCTAATTAAATTGCTTGCTAATTAAACGACTTGCTGATTAAACGATTTGCTGATTAAAATCGCGGCGCTTCTACGTTTTGGCTCTCGACCGCATTTTCTAAACCGTCCGGCAGCAGTTCAAAAAAGTCTAAGCCCGTGCGAGTTTCCAAATCGTCAATGGATAGCTGATAGCGCCGCCAGTTGTTAGATAAGCGATTGGTGTTGGGAATATCCACGGCAAACACCAGGGCATTTGCCGGTGATGCAGCTATGGGATCAGTGTCCGCCTGCACCGCGATCGCCACTTTCCAGGTTTGCGCCGGCACCGTTACCCGCCCATCGGCAATTTTTTTCGACCCGCCATACACCCCCGCCACCAAATACACGTCATAACCCCGCTCCACCAACCGTCGACAATATTCCTCCATCCGTCGCCAGGTTTCCCGGTTGTTATCCCGCGTTTGGGGAATGATATTGGTCATAAAAAACGTGTTGGAATTCACGCCCTGGGTGCGGGTGCGGTCCGCGGAAGGAACCAGGTGCCCGCGATCATAGCCGCTGCCTTTGTAATCGTTGCCATCCACCTGGTACCACCCCACCGGTAAACGCTCGTCGGCACGGAAATCGTTATCGCGCTTTGCCGGTCCGAGCCAGGATTTATCCAACTTCCAGCTCACCCAGTTGGCGGTGCCTCGGGATTTGCTATAAGACAGGGCGTATTCGGGGCTTTCTAGCAGGTAATTGTCAGTGCTGTTGGGGTCGGCGATCGCATCACTAGGATTACCCAGTTGCAAATGTTCTGAGTCGCCATTATCCCCATTGTCAGCGCTGGTATTTTGCGCCTCCTGATTCAGCTCTTGATTCAGCACCTCTAAAAAGGTGATCAATTCATCTTTACAACCGCTGGTAAACAACGCCGTTGTTAGCAACAGGGCGGTGAAAATAAGGCGCGATCGCCCGAACCCAAAACCGCGAAAACGAAGAAAAGAAGCCATAGCCTAGACAATACATTGAACTTGCAACCCCGGCGGATTTCCCCCAGTGCTCTAAAATTTATACCAAATTTTTTCAATTTGTTTGGCGCGATTTTCCAGATCCTGTATCTCCTCAGAATCCAGTGTCCATAGGGTGACATGGGCAAGTTTGCGACCGGGGCGAGACGCCAGTTTGCCGTACCAGTGAACTTGGGTATGGGGCAGGGCGCGAATTTGGCTAAGGCGATCGCCATAGCCCCCCTCAGGCGCATCAAATTCTGCCGATTCAAACCCCAGTAAATTCACCATCATCGCCGCTGGAACAATCATTTTCGCTGGAGCCAGCGGCAAATCAGCCACCGCCCGTAAATGCTGCTCAAACTGGGACGCCACGCAGGTTTCAATCGTAAAATGCCCAGAATTATGGGTGCGCGGGGCCACCTCATTCACCAGCACCCGGTCGTCCGCCGTCAAAAATAACTCGATGCCATAGGTGCCCACCCCCTCCAGCTTTTCCAGTAGGGTCTGGGCGATCGCCACCGCCTTATCCCGCGCCGTCGTCGAAAGGTGCGCCGGGGCAATCACCCGTCGACACACCTGATCCTCCTGCTGGGTTTCCACAATGGGAAAGACGGCTAAATCTCCCGACACGTTACGGGTGGCGATCGCGGCCAACTCCTTCGTAAAGGGCACAAACTCCTCCACCAACAGGGACTGATGGGCTAATTTTTCGCAACGTTCTTCTAAGGCTGCGAGCGACTTCACCACAAAAGTCCCCTGACCGTCATAGCCATTTCGGCGCGTTTTCACCACCACCGGGAACTGCACAGCATCGCCATTTTCACAATGGGTCAATCCCGGCCCCACCGCCGACAAATCTGCAAACCCCGGCACCGGCACACCCACTTCGCGCAATAACTGTCGCTGTTCGTACTTATCCAACAGCGGCGTTAGGGATTTCAGGGTGGGGTAAAACCGGTGCCCCAATGTGGCCAACTTGCCCAAGGCGTCCAAGTCCACAAACTCATTTTCAAAGGTCACCACATCGCAGGACGCAGCCATGTGTGCCGTGGCAGCCACATTACCCACCGCCCCCTGCATAACAAAATGCTCCCCCGCCAGCCGTGCCACCGCCGGATCGCTCAGGCTCGGCGTCTGCACCATCAGCTCCAACTCCAGCTTCGCCGCCTCCGCCGCCATCATCCACGCCAACTGCCCACCGCCAATTACGCCGACTCGCTTCACGATCGCAACACTCCTGCCAGGGTTCACCTCAAGTCAACAGTAAAATCCCAGCAACTAAACTTGATGTATTGATACGAGTTTACGCCTATGACGGGGACGAGGGAAATCGACTAATTTTTACCTCATCTCAGCAGCTTTTACCTAATCTCGGCAGCCGAGGGATTCACGGGTGTCCACGTCAGTGCTCGGGTTGCGACCTTTGGCGATCGCGCAAAGCTGCTTCACTTGATATCCATCTAGCAGGGCATCGGTAAAATCCGCCCCGTCAATCACCACATTATTAAAAGTGGACCCCAACAGCAGCGCCTCCAACAGCACCGCATTGGTCAAATCGGTGCGCTCAAACTTTATTGAATCCATCAGGGTATTTGTCTTAAACGCCCCCGACAGGTCCGTATCGGTCAACGTGGAACCGCTCATGGCTGCCCCTTCAATATGGGCATCGGAAAAGTTTGCGCCGGTCAGGTTTGCATTGGACAACTCCGAGCCCCGTAGCCACTGCCCCGAAAAATCTCGATTACTCAGCTCCGCGTTGCTAAAGGATAGGGGCGGTGCATATTCTCCTCGGGCGATCGCCACGTCCCCAGAGCCCAAAAACACGACCACCGCCACCAAAACCGCCCAGCCGATCTGCCAAACGCGCCCGAGATCCTGCCCAAGAGATCGCTCGAAACCTTGCCCCAGAATTTGCCTAAATTTCATCGCCATTTCCCCTAGCCCAGGTCTTTCGACTTTTAAAGCATATCGATAATTACGCCCCAAGTAAGCCCCACTTAAGCCCCAAGTAAGCCTTAAGTGGGGAGAGAACCCCAATCCTTATGGCTAGGATAGGGATGTCGCCACCGCGTCCCCACCGCAAATCCTATGAAACGCTTTTTAATCACCTGGCTGCTCAGTGCGATCGCCCTGCTCATTACCGCCTTCCTCGTTAAAGGCATCGTGCTCAAAGGAGCCTTTGCCATTATCGTCACCCCTTTGATCCTGGGCATTATCAACGCCATTATTCGCCCGGTCCTCTTTTGGCTCACCCTGCCCCTCAATATTTTGACCCTGGGACTGTTCACCCTGGTGCTCAACGGCATTTGCCTGCTGCTGGTGGACTTCTTCGGTCCTCCAGGATTCCGGGTGCGCGGGCTGGTATCGGCGATCGTCGGAGCCCTGGTGCTATCGATGGTGTCCTGGATTCTGGGTTTATTTATCAAAGAACCGGCAAATGCCTAAAGGTGCGCCTAAAAGTTCGCTTAAAAGTTCGCCTCAAGGTTAAAGCTGGCGGGGGATTCTTGTGGAATTTGTGGCACTTGACTAGGGGCTGTCATCATTTAAACCTCAAAGCCTCTCGCTGTAACGGTTTCAGCCCCTAGTCTTTTTTGCTTTGAAAGGGCGCTTACTCCCTACTGCATAAGGCTTCTGGAGATTAATTGATGATACGCCCTAGAGATTGATTGGTTTTTTGGGTTGGGGCGATCGCCCAAAGTCCGATACTGGGCAATCTTAAAATTGATAGAAACATCACAATGGGGGGGGGCACCCCGTAGGTACGCTATACCCTGTAGGCTATAAGGAATACCTCAAACGGCCTATTTGTGATCTAAGTACCACCATTACATCGCGTGCTTAATTACACGTCCTCAACTACGTGCTGTCAACGAACATCTTGTTCAATGCCGCAGGAAAATGGCAATTTAGATTTAAATAGGGAAAAAAGGCAGCTCCAGCAGCTCATAAAAAATCGCGCTAGCACAGGCGCAATAAACGTTTCACCTTTATTGTTTCACTCCTCGACCTTTGGACATAGTTATGGAATGGCATCAAACTGACGCAGAAAGCTTAGCCACCATTGACGCAGAAATGGGAAACCATCCTTTTGCACCGGCTGAGTATGAGATTGTTCGGCGAGTTATTTACGCCACCGCCGACTTTGAATACCGAACTTTGATCGAGTTTTCCGAGGACGCCCTGCCCTCCGGGTCCACCGCCCTAGCCTCCCGCTCCACCTTGATCGTAGACGTGCCCATGGTGCAAGTGGGCGTGGTGCCTGCCCTTCAGACTACCTTCGCTAACCCGGTGTACTGCGGCATGGAAACCATCACCCGCCCCCAAACGGGAAAAAGCCAGGCGGCGTGGGGTATCCAAACCCTAGCAGGACGCTATCCAGAGGGGATTTTTATCATTGGTCAAAGCCAAAGCGCTTTGGAGCAGCTTTTGGATCTACTGGAATCGGGTGACATTACCCCGGCGTTAGTGATTGCCACCCCCTCCGGCTTTAATAATGTGGAGCTAACCAAGGTGCGCCTTGCCCAAAGCAAGGTTCCTTACATCAGCATCAAGGGGCGCAAGGGCAGTGCGGTGGTGGCAGCGGCGATCGCCAATGCCCTGATAGACCTCGCTTGGCAAGCCTACGGAAAAACCGCCATGCCCGCTGGCGCATAACGGCAATTCCGCCACCAAAATGCCAATCAAAAAGCGCTCCCAGTGGTATTTGGGGGCGCTTTTTGATTACAGCTTTCTAAGTCGAGTCCAACGAGATCTAGCCTGTCAAGCCAGAAACCACAACGAATCCCAGCACTGCCCCGAAAACAATCAGCGCATAAAACTGAGCGCGACCGTTCTCGAAGTATTTCAAGCTTTCGCCCGACAGCAGGGTAGCAAAACCGGTAAAGTTCACGGCTCCGTCCACAATACGGAAGTCCACTTCCATCACCTGGCGCGCTAAACGACGACTGCCCCTAACAAAAGCCGTGTCGTAAAGGTTGTCAAAATACCACTTGTTGAGGGAGAAATTGTACAGGGTTGGGATTTTTGCAGCGATCGCCCCGGGATCAATTTTGCGCTGAAGGTACATCAAAATCGCCAGAGAGATGCCAATCAAACCAACGCCCACAGAGCTGCCGCCCATAATCAGAAACTCAGCCCAATCAAAACTGTGCTCCGCCGCTTCAACCACCTCACCGGGAGCATGGACAAACTCCTCAAAGATATTGTTAAACGGAGTACCCACCAAACCAATGAGCATCGACGGAATCGCCAACATCATTAGGGGGAAGGTCATAGTCAGTGGTGACTCGTGGGGCTCACTGCTGTGGTGATGGTCATCGTGACCGTGCTCCAGCTCGTGGGGATCCATTGCCCCTGGTCCAAAAGCAGGCACCTCAGTGGTGGGCACTTCCGCCGCCGCCAACACTTGCTCGCGAATGGTGGCATCGGTGCCGCGAAACTCTCCTTCAAAGGTGGAGAAATACATGCGGAACATGTAGAACGCCGTGATCCCAGCGGTTAGCCAGCCCACAAACCATAGGGCAGGGTTCGCCTCAAAGGACTGGGCTAAAATTTCATCCTTAGACCAGAAACCGGCAAAAGGAGGAATACCACAAATAGCCAAGGTTCCAATCAAAAAGGTAGTGGAGGTGATGGGCATATATTTCCGTAAACCGCCCATCAGTCGCATATCCTGCGCCAACACCGGTGTATGCCCCACCACCTCTTCCATACCATGGATCACCGAGCCGGAGCCCAGGAACAGCATGGCTTTGAAATAGGCGTGAGTCATTAGGTGGAACAAGCCAGCACCGTAAGCTCCAACGCCCATGGCCATAACCATGTAGCCGAGCTGGGAAATGGTGGAGTAGGCTAATCCTTTTTTAATGTCGTTTTGGGTGATGGCGATCGAAGCTCCCATAAACGCCGTCAAGGCTCCGGTCCAGGCAATGATAGTCATTACCCCGGGCAAGTCCTCGAAAACGGGGAACATCCGAGCAATCAAGAATACGCCTGCCGCCACCATAGTCGCCGCGTGAATCAGCGCCGAAATGGGAGTGGGACCTTCCATGGCGTCGGGCAGCCACACGTGGAGGGGAAACTGGGCCGACTTAGCCACAGGACCGAGGAAGACAAGTACGGCAAAGAGGGTGGCAAATCCGGCGCTCAGAGCTCCTGACTCCACCAGTTCCGTCAACCGGGTTCCCATCACGTCAAATTCAAAGCTGCCGGTGCACCAGTACAGGGCCAACATGCCCAACAGCAGCCCAAAATCGCCGACGCGGTTAGTCACAAAAGCTTTTTGGCAGGCATCGGCAGCGGGGCGGCGATCATACCAAAAGCCGATGAGCAGGTAGGAACACATGCCCACCAGCTCCCAGAAGATATAGATCTGCACCAGGTTGGGACTTACCACAAGCCCCAACATTGATGAGCTAAAGAGACTGAGATAGGTGTAGAACCGAACGTAGCTGGCGTCATGGGACATGTAGCCGTCGGTGTAGATCTAGAACATCACCGAATCATTAAAAAAAAAAACCATCATCAGCGAACTGAGATGGTCAATGGTATAGCCCACGGAGAGGTGAAAGTCTCCGGCGCTGGCCCATTCGATGGAACGCAGAAAGGCCTCATGACCTTGCAACTGGCTCCACAGGAGGGCGATCGCCATTACCAGCGAAGCCCCAATGGTACTCAGAATAAAGACAGCGGTAAGTTGGCGAAGGCGGTTAACTTCCTGGTTAAAAGCAATTAGCCCCATGCCCACTAGGGTCGCCCCCAGCAGTGGAAATACGGGAATTAACCAGGCGTATTCGTAAAGCGGTTCCATCAGAATCAGCCTGAATTACACAATTTAGGGTGGTCTAGGACGGTGCCGAGAAAATACTCAGCCTAGGGTGCAAAGACCTAAACGGGCAGAAATAAGGTCAAAATTGTCGGCGCGCATCGCCACAGCGTTCGTTCAGTCCAGCAGCAACCTGGCAAAAGTTTGCTGAAGGAGAATTTTTTGCACAGGGCGTCTTAGTATACTTATCTTCTAACTATTCTGGCACGGAATGTTAAGCCCCCTAAGGCTAAACCCAGGCAAACTGGTGATAAAGCCTATGAGGGTACCTAATATAACGCCCCCCATTCGAAGAGAATTAGGGGCTGTCATCAACTAAATATCAAATTTATAACTATCAAACTCAATAGCGGCGAGGGGTTCAGCTCCTAATGTTTTCATTTCAAAAGACGTGCGGTTCACACGTCATCAGGCTTCTGGAGTTTAATTGATGACACGACCTAGGGACTTCGCATCCGCAAACTTCGTATCCGCAGACACTAACCCTAGTAGCTGCCCAAACTCGGTTTTGGACGCCCTGGGGCTGAGTCAGTCGCAGCAAAGTCCCACGCTCCCTATCGAAACGCCGCAGCTTTGGTCAAAGTAAGCTCCAGTGAGTCCAGTTGCGATCGCAGTTCGTCGCGGCTGGACACGTGCTCCAGTCGATAGGTTGGCTGCCCGTATTCGAAAAGAATGAGCGTGGGCAAACTTTTCAAACGATAGGTGTTGGACAGATGGAGGCTGCTGTCGGCGTTAACCTTCACCAGCCTTAAATCAGCCTTCGACTCCAATTGAAATTGGTATAGCAGAGGTTCAATAAGGCGACAGATCCCGCACCAAGGCGCCCAAAAGTCCACAAGAACCACCATATCGCGTGACGCTTCAATCACGTCGCGCGCGAAAGTCTGTGTCGTCGTGTCGATCACCGCCCCGTCGGCGGGGGGCGTGTTGTCCGCAGCGGGCGCCGAAGAGAGCGTCTGTCCGCTGGGCCCCAATAAACTGCTCATTTTGTCGTAAAACTCCGGCACGTGTCTGAAACAACATGGGTCTCGCCCCACCGAAAGCTAGGGCCGAACCCGGTGCGCGCCGTTCTGCCATGCGCGG
>CALCTI010000232.1 GCA_937894105.1 uncultured cyanobacterium | reverse complement strand
GGCGGAAACCTTGGATAAGCACCTGGGCTAAGGCTAAGCCTGACACAAAGTGGCTTTTGCGCTGGCTGTACTAGGGCGTGTCAATAATTAAGCTTCAGAGGCCTTACGCAGTGGCAAGTACACGCCCTTTAGAAGTACACACGCTAGGGGCTAAAACCCTTGCGACTTTTAACTTAGCGAGTTAATTGATCAGAGCCCTTAGCCATTAACCAGCGACTCAATTTATCGCCTTTAAGTTTTTGCAACAGCAATGCTTAGGGGCTTTTTAGTGGTCAAAGAATCCTAGGGATCGCCCAATTGTATACTGCTTAAGATTACGCAACTTTACCTCTGCTGCCTAACACTGTTTGTGTTGTGGACGCGCGTGCCAAGCCCCATTCCTGTTTCATCAACCCGCATTCCGTTTTCCCGCTTTGCTAAGCCGACTTACCAACCTACCTGCCCAAAGAAAAAACGCGGAACTGTTGCGATCGCTGGTGATCCGCGACCTAGAGGCAAAATACAGTGGCTCCCTGCTAGGCACCTTCTGGTCCCTGGTGCACCAGTTGTCCCAAATCGCCATTTACACCTACGTCTTCTCCGTCATCCTTCAGGTGAAGCTCAACATTAGCAACGTGCCCGAAAGCAACTTCACCTTCGGCACTTGGCTTTATGCGGGTTTACTGCCCTGGAACACCCTCGTCGCTAGCATCACCCAATCCTCCCTGGTGGTCCTCAACCAGCCCAACCTGGTCAAAAAGGTGGTCTTCCCCCTGGGACTCCTTCCCCTCGTTCCCGTGGCCACCGCCTTTATAGAAAGCCTACCGGGGGTGCTCCTGCTCCTTGCCTTAGACTTTTTGGGCGACCAATCTTTGCCCCTCACCCTATTTCTGCTGCCCTTTATTTGGCTGCCCCAGCTGTTGTTCACCACCGGGCTGGCGTACCTCCTTGCGGGATTGACCGTTTTTATCCGAGACTTGCCTCAGGTGGTTTTGATTGCGATTAACCTCTGGTTTTACCTGACGCCGTTGGTTTATCCTGTCTCTGTTATTCCCAATGTCTGGCGTGATTGGGTGTTTTGGCTAAATCCCGTGGCGGCGATCGCGGAAATCTATCGTGACTTGCTGATTGTCGGCAGTGTTAACCACCTGTCCCAATGGATATTTCTCGGCGGTATTTCCGTCATTATCTTTGGCATTGGCTGGAAAACCTACCGCGTCCTACGCCCCAGCTTCTCCGACGTTTTATAGCTGTTAAACATAGCCATAAACACTGATGCGCTAAACCCTAATAAAACGTTCTTTGTTGCCCAGCTTTCTTCCTTTACCCCGTTTATCTTCGGACTTATTATTGATTATTCATGGACAATACGGTTATCCAAATCAATAATGTTTCCAAGGAATTTCAACGGTATGACAATCCGTCAGAACGTCTCAGGGAATTGATGTTTCCAGGACGATTCCCCTCCCGAAAATTCCAGGCTCTAAAAGATATTAACCTGTCAATTTCTAGTGGTGAAACATTAGGAATTGTTGGCAGAAATGGTTCCGGAAAAAGTACCCTGCTACAAATTATTGTGGGTACCCTACAAGCATCAAAGGGCAACGTTGAGTTGAAAGGTCGTATTTCGGCGCTGTTAGAGTTGGGCAGCGGCTTTAATCCTGAATTTACTGGCGAACAAAATATCTTTTTTAACGCCCAAATGTTGGGCTTAAGCAAAAAAGAAGTGGAAGGAAAATATGATCGCATCGTCAAGTTTGCTGATATTGGAGACTTTTTAGGCCATCCTGTTAAAACCTACTCTAGCGGTATGTTTGTGCGCCTGGCATTTGCCGTTGCGGTCCACACAGACCCCGATATTTTAATCGTTGACGAAGCTCTCTCGGTGGGCGACGAAGCCTTTCAACGCAAGTGTTTTGCTCGGATTAAAGCCATTCGCGACCAAGGGGGCACTATTTTATTTGTGTCCCACGGTGCCGCCACCATTGTGGAGCTGTGCGATCGCGCCATCCTGCTAGATCAAGGAGAATTGCTATTAGAAGGTCGGCCCAAATTAGTGGTCGATAAATATCAAAAACTTCTGTATGCGCCTCCCGAAAAGGGTGACGTAGTCAAAGAACAAATTAGACGCTTAAATGTCAGCTTGGCAAAAGCGCCGCCATCGGGAAAAAAAGAGAAGAAGAAAACCATAAAAAAATTGGCTCAAACCAACGGCTCTGCTGGAAAATTAAAGCTACCTTTTAGTCAGTTTCCATTGCCTAGGGGAGAATATCTAAACGGTTCCAATGGCGCTTCTGAAGTGAATGGTCGAGGTGATCCCCTGAAAGCCACCTTTGATCCAGATTTAAAGCCCAAAACCACAGAGCATTATGAATCTTACGGCGCAAAGATTATCGACCCCACCATCACAACCCTTCGAGGCAAGCAAGTTAATTGTTTAATCGGCCGCGAAGAATACCTTTATCGATACACCGTAAAATTTGATAAAGATGTGAAACAAGCACGATTTGGAATGTTGATTAAAACCGTTCGTGGTTTAGGATTAGGCGGCGCTTCTTTAGTGGCTAAACGATATTCTGTTGACTTTATAAAAGCAGGTAGCCTGGCAAAAGTAGAGTTTAGGTTTAAGTGCCTATTAAATACGGGAACTTACTTTATGAATGCGGGTGCCTCGGGTACGATTGACGATCACTTCAGCTTTCTAGATCGACAAGTTGATGCGGCGATGTTTCGGGTGGAACAGCAAGAAGATGTGTTTTGGGGTAGTGAAACCATTGATTTCTTAGTTGACCCTGATTTAACGGTTTATGAGGATGCATCAATGGAAAAATTTGGCGTATAGTAGCTGTGCCAAAAACGTTTTTTTTCCATTAACCTAAGCGTAAAGACCTTTAATAAGAGACATTAGAGCGATGTCATCTCCCAGAATAATCAACCATTCTCCGATAATTATCACGGGTATGCATCGTTCGGGAACGTCCCTGACGGCGTCCATTCTTAAACAGTGCGGAATTGATATTGGCAGCAATCTTTTTTCTGCTGATCAACATAATCGCCGAGGCTATTTTGAAGATGTTGATTTTTTAGAGTTTCAGCGAAAGTTATTGCGGGATTCCTGTGGCGATCGCCAGCCAGGATGGATTGACTGGGGGTGGACAGCAGAAGAAAAATTAAACCGTAGTTACTGGGAAAATAGTCGTTCAGAAGCCCAAGATTTAATTTATCAACGTCAAGTAAAAAAGTACTGGGGCTGGAAAGATCCTCGTACAACATTAATATTGGATTTTTGGAAGGATCTCCTTCCTAACGCTAAATTCATATTGGTCTATCGATTTCCCTGGGACGTTTCTGACTCGATTTTTAGAATTGGACATCCCTATTTTCTAGACAATGCTGATATGGGAATTAGAGCCTGGTTTTTTTACAATTGGCATCTACTAGATTTTTACTGTCGTCACTCTGATCAGGCAATTCTATTTAATATTAATTCCCTTTTGCAAAAACCTGATTTTCTTGGGGAGGCTCTCGTTCATAAGCTTGGTTTTGATCCGGAATCGATGACCAGGCTGGATTCAAAAACGATGATTGAGCCAGGGTTGATGAGGCAAATGAACATCAATTCAAACTTGGTTCAAGGACTCAATAAAATTGCACCACGATATGCAGAATTATTAGGGCTATTAGATTATCATTCCGACTTGCCGTCAAACCGAAATTTTGACGCGCCTCTCAATTTTAGTGTGCAAGAAGAACTGAAATCTGAGAGTGAGTTTCCGGAGCGTTATTTACTTTCTCTTTATTCACAAAACCTTCAGCAAGAAAGACAATATGCCCAGGATTCTAAGGTTTTGGGAGAGCGACTTCACTATTTAGAATCGGCTTTGAAGGTTTACGAACAATCTCGGGTTACCCGTGGTTATGTGCGATTAAAACGACGTTTTTTCGACCGATTTCAAAAGTAGAGCGCTGTAATGATGAATTCAGCAAAAGAGGTGGGTCAAGGCGTTTCCGTTATCATTCCTTGCTATAACCATGGACAGTTTTTGTTAGAGGCGATCGCCAGCGCAGAAGATGAGCCACTGGTTGATGAAATTATCATCGTTAATGATGGTTCAACCACATTAGTAACCCTCGAAATCCTAGAAAAGTTACAACGGGAAAACTATCAGATTTTCAATATCGAAAATCGAGGATTGTCTGGCGCAAGAAATTTTGGGATTGAACAGGCTCGCTGTCCTTATATTTTGCCGTTAGATGCAGATAATAAATTAGAGCGAGGATTTTTAAAAGATGCTTTAAAGGTGTTAGACGAAAACTTGAAGATTGGAGTTGTTTATGGCGATCGCCAGGTTTTTGGGCAACAGGAACAGCGGGTGGAAATGGCAGAGTTTAGGGTGAGTCGACTACTGCTAGGAAATTATATTGATGCCTGCGCATTGTTTCGGCGGCAAGTTTGGGAGGATGTGGGTGGTTATGATTCTGCAATTCCTGATCAGTTGGGCTATGAAGATTGGGATTTTTGGCTGGGCGCAGTAGAGGCTAGCTGGCAGTTTTCCTATGTGAAAAAAGTGGCATTTCAATATCGATCGCGCCCTGATTCTATGGTAAGCGGTTGTAATTTACCTGCCAATCGAAAGCGGCTATTTCAGTATATTTGCAGTAAACATTCAAAACTCTATTCGGCTCAGTTTGCTGATGTTTTTTCCACGAAGGAAGCTCAGCGTTTGGAGGCATTAGATGAGGCTTTTCAATATTCGCAAGAAATATCTAAGGTTAAGGTTGAACTGGCGATCGCTCAACAGGAGCGAGATCAATATTTTGAAAAAAATAAAGTTTTAAAAGATCGTCTTCAGTGGATTGAGGAAAGTCTAGATAATACTTATGCGCTAGGTGAAAATAGAGAGGCTGATCAACGGCAAGTTGAAGAGGCGATCGCCCAGCGTAATTATTGGGAGAAAGAGCATGGAAAAGCCTTAGAAGAGTTGAATCGATTGCGCCAATCACACCATCAGATTTTGAATAGTCGATGGTGGCGTTTGAAAGCTAAAGTCGGTCGAAGCGTAAGAAAATTAATTGGACAGTAATGGAAGATAAACTGTTTTTTTTGTGCACGTATGGTTAGGCGATTCTTTAGGAAAGTATTTAAAAAAAAGTTGGCATTGGGCTCAGCTTCTATTCCATTTTTTTTGATTATTGGTGTGCAAAAAGGAGGAACCACGTCTCTTTATCGTTATCTTCAACAACATCCTCAGGTACAAAGTGCGCTAACTAAGGAAATTCATTTTTTTGATTTGAATTTCGACAAAGGTTGGGGTTGGTATCTGGAGCAATTAGGACAGAAAAATGAGCTTGGTGAAGATGATGAAAAACTACTAACGGGCGAGGCAAGTCCTTACTATATTTTCCATCCGTTAGTGCCAGAACGGGTTTATCGCTGTGCGCCGAATGTGAAGCTAATTGTTCTGCTGCGAGATCCGGTTGCGCGATCGCTATCCCACTATCATCACGAACGTCGCTGGCAGTTTGAATCGTTAGATTTAGAGGGTGCAATAAACGCAGAAAATAAAAGATTGAAGAGTGAGGCTAATAACTTTTTTGATAATCCTTACTATCAGAGTCATGCTTTCCAACACCATAGCTATACAAGTAGAGGACTTTATCTACAACAGCTTTTGGCTTGGGAAAAGTATTTTTCTAAGGCAAATATTTTAATTATTCAAAGCGAATTTTTTGATAAAAATATAGAGATAGTTTTATCAAAAGTCTCTGAGTTTTTGGAGTTGGAAAGTTATGAATTTTTGCCGAGCGATCGCCATAATTCTGGACAATATCCTGCTGCGCCGGAATATTTAAAGCAGCGGCTGGCAAGGGATTTCTTTGAGGCGAACCAACAGCTTCTAAGGCACTTGGAAAATCACTATCCTGCGGATAATTTGGTGGGGTTTGGTCCTGGTGAGGTAAATTGGCTGACGTCGATGCCTAGCTCGAGCTGAGGGATTTTATTGGGGCTTTTGATTGCAATGGGTGCAACGGCGGAGTGGTATTGGTTAGGACTTGGGGCGATCGCCCTAACGGTGTACTTCTGGTGGGCGGCGGCAACGGAAATGGGCACAAAGCCGCTGAAAATTGGAAAAATCAAAGGGATGTTCCCTTGGAAAAAATGATGCACCCAAACGCTTGCATCAACTATATTTGGTGACTTGTGGTGAGGTTAGCGTTAGTGGCTTTAGGAGATTGAGGAGAGCTTAGGCTTTCTTGGGCTTAGGGTGCGGGTAATTTTAAAATTAGTAACTCTCGCCACCAGTGGTCTTAGGGAAAGTTGTTAGGATAGGAAAACATTGAGTTTCTTGGCGCGTTGTCGGGACGTTACGAAGTTAGTGTCCTGCGGTGCGCGTTTTCAAAAGTGTCGTGGAGTCTCCCATGTGCATTTGTGTGAATTGCGAGTACGTTGATCGCTGTCAGACCTACCATGCGGTGGAAGAGCAGCATCAGCAGCCCCACTTAACCGACAGCCCCGATTTTGAGGCGGTGAATCCTACGGTTAATGTGAATATTCGCCACGTTGATTTAACCACTATTGAAATGGAGTGGGACGTGGTGGGGTGCGAAAGTTTTTACGAGTCTGTGGGCAAGTGGTCCCTGTTGCGTCCGGGAGAGCTGGTGCCCACTTAAGGCTTTTGGTCAGGTTTGACTGATCAGGTTTGGCTGGTCAGATTGTATTTGTCAGGCTTGTTTGCGAGTCGTTGATGTTTTAGCTGAAGTTTTATTTATCTGACTCTGGAAGTGTGGGCGATAAGTAGCCTCGCGGAGTGATGGTGACGCCTTGATGGTTGAAGGTGCTTTGGTTGCCGATGATGACTACGGTGAGCATATCAACGGTGTCTAGGTCGATGTCATTGACGGTAGTGGTGGTGATGGTTTCGTCGGGGCGGTAGAGCGATCGCGCCACAATCACTGGGGTGTCCGGTGATCGCCACTGACGAAATTGGTCAAAGGCATAGGTGATTTGGTCCACTCGGGTTTTGGATTTGGGATTGTAAAGGGCCACCACAAAATCAGCACTGGCAGCCGCTTGGATGCGTTTTTGGATCACCGTCCAAGGGGTCAGCAGGTTCGACAAGGAAATGGCGCAAAAATCGTGCATTAGGGGGGCTCCGGCACGGGCGGCGGCGGCTTGGAGGGCGGTGATGCCGGGGTAAGTGGTCACCTGGGGCGTGTGTCCGTCCCAATTTTGTTGGGCAAGGCATTCCAGCACCAGCCCTGCCATGGCATAGATACCGCAGTCGCCGGAGGAAATAACGCCCACGGTGAGTCCCCGTCGCGCTAAGGAAATTGACCGCTCAGCTCGGTATCGCTCCTTGGTGATGGGGGTGCCTTCGGTCACTTGCTGGGCATTATGCCAAGAGTCCAGCAGGGGGCGGATGAGATAGAGATAGAGCTGGTAGCCGACGATAACGTCGCAGCGGCTCAGGGCAGCTTGGGCGGCGGGGGTGATTTGATCCAGTGCGCCGGGACCGATACCAATCAGATGTAACTCGCCGGTTCGCGGAGTGTATTCTACGGGCTATCGCGCCACTGCCAC
>CALCTI010000231.1 GCA_937894105.1 uncultured cyanobacterium | reverse complement strand
GATTTATCGCGCGATGGGGTCACGACGGCGACGGAACTGTACGTGTACTTGAATACGGAGTTGGCGAAGGAGACCAATGGTCAAACGCCAGGAATTAGCCAACTGCGGGGGCACGATAAGGGAGAGTTTGTGTTTACGGTGCCGGGATTTGATCCGAAATCCCTGGATCCCGCGCCGCCCCTGAATAAACGTAACAATCCCTATCGCGGTTTGGAGGCGTTTGACGAGCAGCACGCGGATTTATTTTTTGGGCGGAAGAAAGCGGTTAATCAGCTGACCAAGTTTGTGGAAAAGCATCCCTTGACGGTGGTGTTGGGGGCGTCGGGCAGCGGCAAGTCTAGCTTGGTGAAGGCGGGACTGTTGCCCCAGTTAAAGGACCAGCAGCACTGGACGATTTTGGAACCGATGCGCCCAGGGCAGGATCCGTTTTGTGCGTTTAATTTGGTGCTGTTGGGTAGCCACGGACAAACGGTGGATTTGGCGTCGCGGGAGGCGGGCAGTGTGGCGTTGCAGTTGCGCTTGGAAAAGCTGCAGCAGGAGTGGCGATCGCCCTCAGCTCCTCAAATTAATTCAAAGGCTAACCCAAGCTTTCACCCATCAAAAACACCCCAGGACGATCAGAAACCCACCTCGCCGAAGTTGCTGTTGGTGATTGACCAGTGTGAGGAGCTAGTGACCCAAAGTGAGGACCGGGCGCGAGGGGCTATGACCGACGCCACCCCCGACCCGACCCAGCCACAGGAAGATGTAAAGGCTCATTTTCTCAGCATCATTATGAATCTGCTGCAAGATTGGCCCGACCATTTGCGGGTGATTTTGACTTTGCGTTCGGACTTTGAGCCCCAGTTTGTAGAGTCGCCGTTACAGCCCGTGTGGAATAGCGGGCGTTTTGTGGTGCCGGTAATGGGGCGATCGCAGCTGAAGGCGGCCATCCTAGAACCGGCCGCTGCTCGGGCCATTTATTTCGATCCGCCGGATTTAGTAGACCGGCTCATTGACGAGGTATCCCAAACCGCTGGATCGTTGCCTCTGATGTCCTTTGCCCTGAGCGAGTTGTACTTAGCGTTTTTGAAGGCAACTCGGGCGGGGAATCGCAGCGATCGCGCCATTACCCTCGCCGACTACGACACCATTGGCGGGGTAGCCACATCCCTGGCCCGCCGCGCCGATGCAGAATGTGACGCCCTAATTGTCAAGGATCCCCTGTATGCCTACACCCTGAGCCATGTGCTGCTGCGTATGGTGAGCTCCAACGGCGGGGCGGGGCTGGCTAAGCGGCGGGTGAATTTACGAGAGCTGGAGTATGACCAAGCTGATGCTCGGAACCGCATTGATGAAATTTTGGCACGATTTGTCAAAGCTCGTTTGTTTGTGCAAGGTACCGAACTAGACGGCAGCACCTACATTGAACCGGCCCATGATGCTCTGGTGATCGGGTGGCAACGGCTGCGCCAGTGGCAACAGCAAGCCCGGGAGCAAATGACCTTGCATCGGCTATTGCAGCCTGCCCTGCGCGAGTGGGAACAGCACCAATACTCGCGGCGTTACCTGTGGTCGAAGAATCCCCGCCTGCCTCTCCTGTCCCAAACTCTCAAGGCTCCCCCCGGCGTCCGCTGGTTTAACCACCACGAAGCGGCCTTTGCCCGGGCCAGCGTTGCTCGCTATCAAACCCTGTGGCGATGGGGGATTTTAGGGGGCATTGGGGTGGCCACTGCCATTGCATTTTCGTTCCTAGGGGCGCGAATGGAAGAGTGGCGGGCAACGGTGCGAGAAAAAAGCTCTAATGCGGAATTGGCGTTGGGAGCTGATACAGCACAAGGGGTAGTGCTGGCGTTGGGGGCCGCCCAGGATACCCGGTCTCCCTGGGTAATGCTGAGACCTGAAAGCGATCGCCCGATCCGCCGCAGTTTGTTGTATGCCATCCAAGCGCCCCTGGAACAACAGCGAGCGATTTTATCCCGCGAATCGTTGGTCACCAGCTTGGCGTTAAGCCCCTATGGGGACACCATTGTCACCGGTCAATTTGACGGAGCCATTCGCCTGTGGAATAGCAAAGGAATTGCCCAAACCTTTTCCCTAGAGGCTCACGATTCTCCGGTGAACCATATTGAGTTTTACGATCAGGGAAACAAAATTGTCAGCCTGGGCAAAGACGGCACCTTACGCTTGTGGACTCGCAAAGGGGTGCCGCTTCAGTTAGCGCCCCTGTTGCCAAGGCGAGGTCGCGTTGAGGCTTTAGCGGTCAGCCCTGACGGGAAATATGCCGCCACTAGCGTCACTGTGTCCGACACCGCTGGGGTGGTTGAGATTTGGGATTTAGAGGCGATCGCCCTGAAGCAAACCATTGAAAATGTACCGCCGGAATCGCTGGCCCTAGCATTTTCTCAAGACAGTAATATTTTGGCGTCGGGGAGCTTTGGCAGCGACGAGATTATGTTGTGGCCCTTAAACGGTGGTTCGAAAACGCCCAAGGGTACCGTGCTACCCAGTTTCGATCCCGGCAGTGGCGTGCGATCGCTGGCATTTGGTCCCAAAGGCAAGCTACTGGCTAGCGGCAGCACTGACGGCACGGTGCGCCTGTGGGCTTATCAGGATCGGCTAACGAAAAATACCTTCCACCTGGAACATCAGGCTCCCATTACCTCCCTCAGTTTTGACAATCAGGAAAATTTTCTAACCAGTGGCAGCAGTGAAGGCACCATTCAGCTTTGGGATTTAAACGGGCAGCGATCCCTCCCTCCCCGGTACAGCCATGAGGGGAACGTACTGTCTACCACCTTTAGCCGCAATGGACAGCTACTTTTTAGCGGAGGGCAGGATGGGGCGATTAATTTGTGGGATATGGGCGAGGTGCCTTTAGGGAGATTTTGGGAAACGCCCCAACGGGAGGTGCTGTCGTTGGCCGTTCAGCCACCCGCGCTGCCGCTGCCTTCCGAGGACGAGGTAAACAATCAAGGTCTGTCGGAAAACCATGATCGCGCCACTAACTTGCGCGATCGCCTAGAAGGGCATATTTCCCCGGAAGAACGGCGAGAGGACAACTTGTCGGTGGTGGTGACCGCAGGACGAGATGGCACCTTGCGCCGTTGGACAATGACGGGGCAGCCCCTTGATTTGCCTTTAGAAAATAAAATGGTAAACACAGCGGGATCGGGTAGTCGGGTCAATGCGGTGGCGATCGCACCGGGGACGCGAAAAATTATTAGCGGCGGTGGATTTTATTCGCCTAGGGGCGATCGCCGGTTGCGCATTTGGGAGGCAGACGGCACCCGCAATGACGCCCCTGATATTGGTGGTGGACACGGGGAGGGGATTACGGGGCTGGCGATCGCCCCCAATGGAGAATGGAAGGTGACCAGCAGTGCCGACCATACGCTGCGCATTTGGGATAAGAATGGGCGACCGAAGGGGCTGCCGCTCATTGGGCATCGGGCGATCGTTAACGCTGTGGATGTTTCCCCGGACAGCACCCAGTTTGTAAGCGTGGGTGATGAGGGGTTTGCCCTGCTGTGGCACCGTAATGGACAACGGATACGACAAATTGAAACCCAGGTGCAAGGGGATAAACTGCTATCGGTGAAATTCACGCCGGACGGTAAAGGCATTGTGGTTGGCAATGAGCGAGGGCTGCTGCAGTGGTACAACCTGGCGGGTAAGCCCACGCGATTGCCCCTCCATGTGCATCGGGGACCGGTGTGGGCGATCGCCTTTAGCCCGCGGAAAAATTTACTCGCCACCGCTGGCGACGACAATCGCATTGGACTATGGACTAAGAAAGGAAATCCCTTGGGGAAACTCAAGGGGCATGGTGATCGGGTTCGGGCCTTGGCCTTTACGCCTAATGGTCACGATTTAATCAGCAGCGGTCGTGACGGACGAATTTGGGTGTGGCCCACGGATTGGCATGATTGGCTGACGCAAATGTGTCGGCGACTGCGCACCCATACGGCGTTTTTATTTCCCCAGGGAAAGGTGGGCGAAGAGGCGGTTCAATCCTGTCACGATATGGTGTGGGTTCGGGCTGAGTCTCGGGGCGATCGCGTTGAATTTTTGAAAAACAGCGCTTGGGAAGAGGCGAAAAACGGCAACTTTGAACGCTCAATGGAGCTGGTAGAGGAGTTTGTGCAAAGGCCGTCAGACCATTGGTCACAGGAAGAACGCGAGGAAAATCGGAGCGAGATTATCCGCTGGCGGCGATTGCGTTTGCGATATCGTCAAGCAGCCTTTGCCAGCTTGATTACCAAGGGGAAGCACCTGGCCCGGGCCGGTAAAATTTCTGACGCGTGGCTGAAGTACGAAGAAGCGGAAGAAACGGCACCTCATTTTGGATTTCCCCGCCGGGCTTGGCATATGCTGTGTCGATTTGGGGGGCTGTACGGCGAGGTGGACCAAAAAATCCTGGAGGCTTGTAATTTATCCATTGGTCCGAACCCAAGCGAAAACTGGCGATATCACGATGCCCGGGCGATCGCTCGGATCCTAGCCGGTGATTTTTTTGGAGCGATCGATGATTTAGAGCGGGCCAAACAGTTAACGGGGAAAGAGCTGGCGGCGATCAATACCCAACGCCCCCCCAATGAGCCCCCGCCAATTTTTGTGACGGAGCTAGAGCGAGTTCGGGAGGAGTGGGATCAATGGTTAAAGCAGCTCCAGCTAGGGAGAAACCCTATTTCTGAGGAGGTGCGCAACCAAAAGCTGAGCGAATTTTTGTAGGAAAATTGTCGTTCCATAAATTGCACCTCAGAAAATTGCACTTCAAAAGTTCGGCACAATTAACGCCTGTCTTTTTGTGAACTTTTATAAAAAATCACGAGCCTTAAACAGAGGCTAAAAAAAAATATGGCGTTATTCACGTGTTGTTTTGCACACTCGGTTTTGCGCGTGGTTTAATACCTTCGTCCCAGTGGAACTTTGGGGCGATCGCGATGGACACTTTCAACGGCGGCGACTATTCACGTCAAATAAAATTTGCTTGTACCGTCTTTTGGGATGGGCGAGATGCGGAGATTCCTTGCTCGGCCCTCTTTTAGCCTTATTGTCGCCCCCGTTAAATGAGGCAGTCGTCCACAACCCTTCACCCCAGGTTGCTGTTTTAAGTCAAGGTTTTAATTTTAGAGTTTTTTAGAGATGAGCCTTAGTCCACGACGATCGCCTCTGATCTTCTCTTTTCTCCAGTTTTTCTTCTTGGGCAACTTGACCAGGGATAATGTCATAAAAAATACACAGATTCTTTTAAATAGGCAATGATAGAGGGATACACCCCTCGCCTTTAAGATGCTGTTTGTAGCTAGAATATGCATCATCTACAAGGATAATGATCCAGCGTAAATCTACGTAAGTTTGGCTCCAAAAGACTTTAAAAGATTTCATCTACCCAAAGTCGAACTCAGGGATGGGTGATCGCCAGAACCCCAGAAACTGACATGGATGTGGAGGCGCTGGTATTATTCTTGATTAGTAGGGACTCAGTAGAAATACAGAGCTGGAGCCAAACCGGTTCACATGGGCACTGAGTTCGACGCTAAACCAGGGGTGCGGGTGCATATGAATAGCCTATTGGTGGCCAGCTTAGTGGGATCGTCGCACTATGCAGCGGTTCGGGATGACTCTCTGAAGGATGAGGATAATGCGGCTTGGGTGATGGAACTGCCCAAGGCAGAGCGCCAGGAATGGGTAGAGCGGATTCGCTGGATTCGCTTAGTGGATCGTTTGGCCGAGAAGGGACAGATTTCAGCGATCGCCCCAGAAATAACCACTCCAGAAATAACCACCCCGGAAATAGCTGCCCCAGCAATAACCAACGACACAGCTTGCACCATCGCCAGCGATACGACTCTCTCTTCTGTCTCGCTCCACGATCCCTCTCCTTCGTCGTCAGGTTTTGATGAGTTTTATCAAATCTGGCAGGGGCTAAGGGGCATTCAGCTCGGTGAGGCGACAGTTTTTCTGCAGGACAATTCTCCACAGGGGAAGTTAGAAACTCCTTTGGCGTCGATTTTGGAGGCGATCGCCCATCGATGGTTCCAGCCTTCCCAGGGGGAAATGGACCGTCTATCGATTCAGTCTTGGGATAGCTACGTGTCGGCGATCGCCTTTTACCACGGTCGCCATACAGAAATTCAAACCCTGGATGATTATGAAACCATGATCGATGGTCTGGCGGGGTCATTTTTTCAGATCTTGCCCTACTTACAGCCCCATCACTGGGACTGTGCCCGACATTTTGGCATTGTGGATCAGTTTTATAACAACTTACGGGATCTGCATGAAGACCTACAGCAGGGTATTTGCTATTTTCCGGCGGAGCTACTGGATAATTTTGGCGTAACGCGAGAATCCGTTTTAGATGGTAGCTGCATTGGTACGGAAAATTATCGTCAGCTAATGGAGTTTTGGGTGGGAGATTATTTGCTTACCCTACGCCGCCGTGCTCATGGACTGCTATTGTGCTCGGATTTACATCCCTCTTGGCTACGGCTGAGGGCTTGGTGTTTACGGCGCTATGAGCGAATTGAGCAGGTGATGCGCCAGTGTCAGTTTGATTTTGTGAAATTTTCCCAGTGCTATTGGCAGGTGGTTCAGGAGGATTTACACCACTATCGTCAGTTGGGGAACGATGCGGCTTATGGGGCAGATCATTGGGACAAGGCTGAGTCTTGCCCGAGTGATCCGCCCGAGCATCTCCTTCAGGCAGCATCAACGCCTCAACGGGGACAGGACTCCCCGTCTCCCGCAGCGTCTTTGGCGCTGGCGCGGGTTAGTTCTCAGGAGCCGGTTACCTGGTGCTGGGCGATCGCGCATTTTTTGAAGCTATCACCGGCGGCGGTGGTGTTGTCTCAAAATCTGTTTATTTGCCTGGAACGGTTTCAAGGTGAACCATTCAAAACGGGCGATCGCCTCCGCCACCCTTTAGAAATATCGTCAATATCATCGTTAGGATCATCGCCGTCCACGATCTTGCCCCAGGGCTATTTCAACCCACACTGTTACCAACAAAGCTTCCAAAGGGAGGGGAAAGTTGGGGCTAACGTGCCGATTGTGTTGGTAAAGGGCTCGTCTAATTTATTGGGACGGAAGATTATCAGTGCCCCAGTTCAAGATAATCACCTCCAAGAAAATCAAATTCAAGACAATATGGCAGGGCATCGTGAAGGTGAAACAATGGGCTCTCAGAAGGCTATTCAATTGCTTCGAGTGCTGCGATCCCAACGATTTCAAAAGGATAGGGCGGCCTATTATCGAATGATGTGGCAGTGGAAAAACGGCTGGGGCGATCGCCAGCAGTGGGCGCTGAAAATCACTAAGGAGTTGAACACCGCTAAAGGTTTAAATATCCCTAAAGACGGTAAATACAGAGAGGTTGAAGGATCGTCTCATATGCCTCAACCGTCCTCTGTAATTGTCGTTTTTTAGGGGCTGAACCCTTATGCCAAAGTTGCGTTGATAATAACGAGAGGGTTATTTTGTTCCGTGGCGATCGCTCTTAGCCCCTTTTAATTAGCAGGTTCCAGGCGTAATAATTTTCCGTTTTCCGCATCTGTAAGGACGTAAAGTAGCCCGTCGGGACCTTGGCGTACATCGCGCACGCGCTGTCCGATGGGAATTGAAATTTGGCGAATCGCTGTTCCCGTTTCGTCCACTTCAATGCGACGCACTTCCTGGGACACCAGCGCTCCGGCAAATAAATTTCCCTGCCACTGGGGAAACTGGGAGCCCGTATAGACCGCTAAGCCTGAAGGGGCGATCGATGGCGTCCAAATTACCGTTGGATCCACCATGCCTGGTAAAGACGTTTCGGGAGAAATTAACCCGCCGGAATATTCGCGGCTGTGGGTTGCCACGGGCCAACCGTGATTTTTCCCCGCCGTTACCTGATTCACCTCATCGCCCCCACGAGCCCCATGCTCCGTGGCCCATACCTGCCCAGTAATGGAGTTAAACGCTAGCCCTTGAATATTACGATGCCCATAGCTCCACACTTCTGGTGTGGCGTTGGGAGTGTTGGAAAAGGGATTGTCAGCGGGGATTGAGCCATCGTCGTTAATACGAATAATTTTGCCCAGGTGACTGTTAAGGTTTTGCGCTTGCTGTCGAATTAGTTCACCGTCCAGTTCTACGGGCGGGTTTCCCCCGTCGCCGATGGATGCCAACAGGCTGCCATCGGGTAGCCATAGCAAGCGAGAACCAAAATGCTGGGCGCGATTTTTTGTTTGGGAAACTTCAAAAATCACCTCCCAGTTACTGATAGTTTCGCCGTCAAAGGTAGCCCGGGCAATATGGGTATTATTGGCGGAAATAGTGCCGTCGGAGTAGGTGAAATAAACCAGTTGATTTTCCGAAAAGTTAGGGTGAAGGGCAATATCCAACAGCCCTCCCTGACCTTGGGCGAAGAGGTCGGGGACACCAGCGATCGCCCCCTCCTGCAGCGCCCCATCTCGTACCAGACGCAACCGCCCCGCCCGCTCGGTAATCAGTAAATCCCCATCAGGTAGCCAGGCGACCCCCCAGGGGCGATCAAGATTTTCGACAACAGTGACTGTTTGATAGGCTGTACCGTCATCATTCTGTTGAGTTTGGGCGATCGCTGGAGAATCAGGCGATTCCAATTGAGCCTGGGTGGTGCACCCCCATATGCCCAGAAGCATGGCAGTTGCCATTGGAAGGACAGCGGAAAGGGGACGGAATTTAGACGGGGTATAACTCATCAGCAATTCTCAATTTGAGAAATTAGGTGGTGTCGTCAAAAGGCTGAAGTTCG
>CALCTI010000230.1 GCA_937894105.1 uncultured cyanobacterium | reverse complement strand
ACTCAAACCCTAGCCCATCCCCCCTCCGTAACCCCTATCTATGCAACAACGCCCGGCTATACTATTGTTCTTAAGAATCCCTTCATAATTAAATCTTTATCTCCTAGATACTCTAGGTAAAGTCACTTGAAATAATTCTTTCTGGAATCAATAGTATCCAACCAGCAATCATTTAAGGCAATTCAAATGCAGCTGAAGCCATATTTCGCTTCAGTTGCTATTTTTTGAAAATTTTCCAATCAATTTTTCCAATCAATTTTTCTAATCAATTTTTATCACCTTTCTCAACACAAATAAAATGTCGGGGAAAACAAGCTGGTGCGAGCCATTGCTTCGTCAATAATGCTCCTGCTGCTCCCTTAAGGTGTTCTTCATTTTGTTCAAAAAGTTGTGCGTGCGATCGCCCGTTATCGCGATCGCCGCATTTGCTGCCATTCCAGCAACACATCAAGCCACTCACTGGGATTCGCACGGGCACTGTCCAAGAAATAAACAATTGCCGCCTCCACCAACACCTCTTTATAGGGAGCATTTTGCTTGCCTAACGCTAACTGTAGCTCTAAGTGAAAACGGTCTACATCATCAACGGTGCTATTTCGCAATTGAAAAGTAGATCGTCTCAACTTAGCGCCCCTAGAAGTCGGCGGCTTCGGCAAAGGTATCCCCTTCACTCCATTCTCCCCATTGCCACTGATCTCGCCGGCAACAGCACCTTGCTCGCTAAATAGATTCGTAACCTTACCCTTGTTGTCGCCTTTCTGATTTGTCATAGTTTTGAAAATCTATATTTTTATAATTTTAGCCATTTAAACGCCCAAGCTGCTCGAGTCACAGTAACTTAATACTTTAAGAATTTGAATTCTTGAAATCTCAACAACTCAGGAATAGAGATGTCTGGAATTCTGACTTCTTACGCTTCTGAAAACTTAAGTTGCTTTATTTTTGAAAATTTAGATTGTTAAGACTGCCTGAAGCCATATATCGTCAAGATATGCTCAGTATTTAGAGGATTACTAGGGGCAGTTTGATGGATAGCGAGAAATTGACAAGCGATTTTGGGGCGATCGCTCCGGATTATTAAACTAGTGAACAGAATATACGGAGAATAAGGTATAAATTATTCTTCGGCTCGTTACGCTGTCTTAAAAGTCGCAATGTGGCTTATAGCTAAGGTAAAACTGGGTTAGAGGCGGTAAATGCGCTCAAAATAGTGTGGAATCTAAGCGCTGTGCAATATATCAATCTGATGGTGGGAGGTCCACAGGTCAGAGTTCTGTTGGTACGCTTTTCTTGTACGAAGATTTTTACCCCATTTCTACTTAAGGAATTTACAAAAAATTCATTCAAGGATTAGTGATCGAGTCTATATTTTTGGGCAACAGACTATAAGCTCAAGTTTGATTATGTTTTTGCAAGAGTGGATTGATGCAGTATATGGGAGCGGTTGCTAAGGCTATGAAAGGGCGATCGCTCGAACAAGGTTTCCTTGAAGCCTCTTTCAATGGTTGGTTAGTGCTAACGCCAGTGTTAGAGAAAAATGGTCAACTTGTGGATTTAGTTTGTAACCAAGCAAACCATCAAACCACTGAACTTTTGAGCTGCGATTTAAAGGATTTAATTGGCTGTAGCCTAAAAGATTTTTGTCAGAAAAATAAGCAGTTTATAGGCTTATTTAAGCTTTGTATAAATACGGTTCAATCGGGCGAAGCAAAAAGTTACAACTGGCGCTACACTTACTCGGGCAAGCAAGAAGTAGAAACACGATATTTAAGAACACGAGCCTGTACCACTAACGAACATGTTCTAGTTTCCATGGCCGACTGGAGCGATCATGTGCGGCTACAACGGAAAATTCGTCACCAACAGGAGCAAATTCAATATCATTTAGAATACGATCATTTAACAGGACTATTAAATCGAAAAGGATTTATTAGTGCCTTGGAAACGATGGTAAAGAAGGACGAACGCTACACTTTAGGACTTCTGGATTTAGACTATTTTCGAGAACTTAATGAAACCCTAGGTCACGCTGCTGGCGACGAGATGTTGACGGGCGTTAGCTACGCTTTAAATATGGCTGTTGAAGGAGTGATTATTGCACGAATTAGCGGCGATGAGTTTGGGATTTTATTTCCCGGCGACATTAATGACGCGCAGTTACAAACTGAAGCCTGCTTAGCGTTTATTACAAGCATTCGAGTCTCTCGAAAAAACGTAATCTTTACCGGTAGTGCATCAGTTGGATTAGTCGATTTAGAAGACACCCGAATTCTAGAAGGGTCGCAGTTATTAGTAGTAGCTAATGAAGCTGTTCGCCAAGCGAAAGTGCGAGGGCGAAATCAGGTTTATATTATGCCAACCTCCAGTCCTTTACTGAAGGAACAACGTCAGGAAGCTGACTGGCGACGGCGTATTGAAGTGGCTTTAGAAGATAATGAATTGGTATTGGCTTGTCAGCCCATTGTGCCGATGCCCACTGACAGCAGCGCATCCCCGATGGTGGAAGTATTAATGCGCCTTAACGATAATGGCAATATTGTTTCGGCTGGGGCATTTATTAATGCTGTTGCTCGTCATCCAGAGTTGATGAAACGGTTAGATCGCTGGGTTGTTTCGGAGGCAATTAAATTACAGGCAAAATCTCCCAGTATCTGCCATGCAATTAACTTATCTGGTGCTAGTTTATCGGATCCTTCAATTGTTAGATTTATTGCTGATTTGCTGGAGGAAACTCAGGCTCCTCCCCATCAGCTTCACCTGGAAGTGACTGAACAAATTGCCCTACAAGCGGAATCGGGGCAATCTATCTTGAAAGGATTGTCAGAACTAGGATGCTGTATTGGTTTGGATGATTTTGGAACAGGGTACAGTTCGTTTCTATATCTGCAAAAGTTTAAACCTGATTTTATTAAAATTGACGGCAGTTTTATGCGTCATATTTTGACCGATCCCTGTAGTCAGGCGATTGTTCGTGCCATGTTGGATATGGCAAGTACCTTAGAGATTTCGGCGATCGCAGAGTTTATTGAAACTGCCGATATTGAATACAAATTGATGAGCATTAAAAACGAAGTTGCCCCTGATCTAAAGCTTTATGGTCAGGGATGGCATTATGGCGGCGCAGAAGTGCAAACTATCTTGTCCGGCGACAATTCTTCTCCACAGAGAATCGCTGAATAAAATGAGTTGCCCACACCTTAAGCCCAAGCAGTCTGATTTTTCGCCGCCAATTATAGTCAGTTCAATAAAAGATCAGTTCAATAAAAAACAAGACATTGCGAAGGGTACAGCCAAAGCTAGAGTCATGCTATTTAGCTTCGACGACAGTGCAGTTTTGGCTAAATACCAGTTGCACAGTCTTTCTTGCTGACAGAAGGAAAGACTGTGCAAGCAAGAACCCCAAACAAAAGCTGCGCAGGGTTCGTAAAATTTACTGCTCAGGATCTCAACCTGCTGCAAGCTGAGTCAACTACGACACTTGGGCTGGGACACGAGAAAAGGAACGTAGCCCTTCAACGATCGCCCGCACTGCCGCCACCATAGCCACTTCGCTGTCCAGCTTGTTAATCGCCGAACCCACACCAACCCCTGCAGCCCCCGCCGCGATCGCCATAGGAGCCGTCACGCTAGAAATCCCCGAAGCGCACAATACCGGCACAGATACCGCCCGGGAAATTTCTGCTGCCGCCGCCAACGTGGGAGCCGCCTTTTCAATTAGTCCTAATACACCGCCGTGGGCTGGGGTACTGCTAGTGCCGCCTTCGGTTTGGATGATATCCGCCCCCGCTTTAACCAACGCCTCTGCTAGCGTCACCTGTTGATCCAGCGTCAAAATATGGGGCACTGTTACTGACAACGCAATATCCGGCAGCAGGCGGCGGGTTTCTTGGGTCATCGCCAGCAC
>CALCTI010000229.1 GCA_937894105.1 uncultured cyanobacterium | reverse complement strand
ATTTCCGCCGGGGCTGCTGCCCGACGACAGTGCCACCAGTCCCATTCCCGCCAGTTCGCGCACTCATCCCGGGTACGAGGCGCTGCAAGAAAAACCATTATTTGTGCGCCACGGAGACGGTAGCTATCAGATTTATCCTGAAATGGCCCTGCGGTGGCGACGATATCTTGGACCGATTTTGGCGCGATCGCAACAAAGGCTAACCGACCCATACCCCCTAATCAGCACTGACTCCAACCCAGCCAAAAACGGGAGTCCAGAGGGTCCCTGACCCTTTGGCGGGGGTTCGGGGGCAGCGCCTCTACCATATCCACGATAACCAATGCAACCATCCCAGCCTCAATTCAACGCCGACCTGTGCCGACACCTGTGCGAGCGCCTCAAAACCGCACCAGGGCAACAAATCACCTTTGCCCACTTTATGGAAACAGCGCTGTACCATCCCGAATTGTGCTACTACGCATCTACCGCGCGGCAAATTGGTCCCAAAGGAGATTTTATTACCTCCCCCCATATGGGCCCAGACTTTGGAGAGTTGATCGGCGAGCAACTGCGGGAACTGTGGCAACACTTAGGACATCCCAACCCCTACGATCTAGTGGAAATGGGCGCGGGACAGGGGCTGTTAGCGAAGGATATTTTGGGCTATTTGCGGCGGGAAGATCCGGATTGTTTTGCCGCGATACATTACCGAATTGTGGAAACGGCGATCGCCCTGCGCTCCTTTCAGCAAAAATTTTTAAAACCGCAATTTCCCGGGCTGGTGGAGGGCGATCGCCTAACCTGGTGCGACTTGGACGACTTGGAAAAGGGAAGCATTACCGGCTGCTTTTTCTCCAATGAGCTAGTGGATGCGTTTCCGGTGCATCGGGTGACGGCCACTGATAGGACGCTGCTGGAAAACTATGTGACCCTGCGACCGGGGATGGACGGGGAGGCCCCTGACCCCGCAGGTCCCTTTGTGGATCGGTGGGATGAACCATCCACGCCAGCGATCGCCCAGTACTTCCAAGATTTGCACATTGATCTCACCCAGCCGCCCTATCCCGATGGGTACGTAACCGAGGTCAATCTGGGCGCTCCAAAATGGCTGGAGAAAGTGGCGATCGCCCTGGGGCACGGGTACATTTTGACCGTGGACTATGGGTATACCGCTCAGCGCTATTACCAGCCAGCCCGCACCAGAGGCACCTTGCAGTGCTACACCCGCCACGCCCACCACGACAATCCCTATATGAACCTGGGGCATCAGGATATTACTGCCCATGTGGATTTCACCACCCTGGAGCGCACCGGCGAATCCCTGGGGCTGACCACCCTGGGCTTTACCCAGCAGGCGCTGTTTTTGATGTCGTTGGGGCTGGGCGATCGCCTAGCCGCATTGGCCACCGATGAGTACCCCACAGGCGACCAACTGCGAACCCTGCTGCGCCGTCGGGATAGTTTGCAACGACTGATGGATCCCCTGGGGCTCGGCAACTTTGGAGTGTTGGTGCAGTGCAAATCGGCGATCGCCGCTGACGCCCTAGAAACCTTGCCCCTGCGCGGGTTAACCGTACCGGAATGGGGCAGTTAAAGGGAATCACACTGGTTAGACTAATCAAAACGTCATTAAAACCACTAAAAAATTACCCAATAGGACGCCCATGTTTTTTGGTCTTGGAAACGGCAAGAAAACCGAAATACCCGCTGCGAACAAATCGCTACCGGGTCGCAGCGACCCCATGCCCGTTAACAACAAGCACTTTGTCAACGGCAATCCCATCCAAGGTCCGTTCTCCGAAGGTTTACAGTTAGCCATGTTCGGCTTGGGCTGCTTCTGGGGAGCCGAGCGTAAGTTTTGGCAACTGGACGGCGTCTATTCCACCGCCGTAGGTTATGCCGCCGGAGCTACCCCAAACCCCACCTACCGGGAAGTGTGCTCTGCCATGACCGGTCACAACGAAGTGGTGTTAGCGGTATTCGACCCTAAGAAAATTTCCTACGACCAGCTATTAAAAGTTTTTTGGGAATCCCATAATCCCACCCAAGGCATGCGCCAGGGAAATGACGTGGGCACCCAATATCGCTCTGGCATTTACACCTACAGCGCCGAGCAAAAAGAAGCGGCTGAAGCGTCGAAGGATCGATACCAAAGGGCTTTATCTGGCGCTAGTGGAGACACGATTACCACCGAAATTATTGACGCCCCTGAGTTTTATTACGCTGAGGAGTATCACCAGCAATACCTGGCGAAAAACCCCAATGGCTATTGTGGTCTCGGCGGTACTGGCGTCACCTGCCCCATGCCTGCTGAAGTTTAGGCGGAAGACGCTTATTCTGAAGCGCGCAAAAGTAGATTTTTCGCATCAGGGCATCAACGGGGGGGCGATCCGGATGGTGTCATATTCGGCGCTTCTGGATCGAGCTATGCACCGCATACCGAAAGCCACG
>CALCTI010000228.1 GCA_937894105.1 uncultured cyanobacterium | reverse complement strand
CCTTTTAGATCGGGGCGATCGGGAAAGTCCGGTAGGGGGGTGGTTTTACCAAATAGGGCGCTGGAGAGGACATGCATTAGCGATCGCATCCGCACGTTGGAGCCACAGCGCATACAAGACGGCGCTTCTCGGTTTAGAAACATCACCCGAGTTTCGCAAGGTCCGCCACACACATTGCATTGATAGTGCAGCAATCCCGGTGGTGGAGGTTCTGGCGCTGGAGCCGGGGGTGGTTCCGGTGGCGCTGGGGGTGGCGGTTCCGGTGCTGCAGGTTGGGGGGTGATCTGGGGGGCGATCGGCGTTGTAGCAGGATGCCGATTACGATGAATGCTGAGGCGAATGGGACCGAGATTAAATTCCATAAACGGGAAAACAGCAAGATCACCGCTCACCCTACCAGATGCCTGATCTTGGCGTATCAACTAGGGCAAGGAAAAATGCTGATAATGGAGATTTTATGGGGTTTATATCTCAACGGCGTTGCTGGATCGAGCTATGAACCGATTACCGAAAGCCACGAAACCTCGTTTGGAACTTTGTGAAAACATGTCCTTATTCAGCTACGCCATCTCAACCTATCAACCCAAAATATTCTTACTTGAATCATCTTCAGCCTTTTCCGTACCCAAACAAGAAAGCTGAGCGTCGGTTCGTTGGTCTTGGGGGAGTGAACTGGCGTCCAGAGGGGCGTGGAGACCGGGGACGTGGGCGGTGGGAGTGTAGCCCAAATGATGCCAGGCAGCAGCAGTAACGACGCGACCTCGCGGGGTGCGGTGCAGATAGCCAATTTGCATTAAGTAGGGCTCGTACACTTCCTCAATGGTTTGCACATCTTCGCCGGTGGCTGCCGCCAGCGCTTCGATGCCCACCGGTCCCCCGCCAAATTGCTCGATCGCCACCTGTAGCAATCGCCGGTCGGTCCAGTCTAGCCCGCAGGGATCCACATCAAATAGCTCTAGGGCGATCGCCGCCGTTTCCGCATTAATTTCGGGGATTTTTTTCACTTCCCCATAATCTCGCACCCGCCGCAGCAACCGATTGGCAATGCGAGGGGTGCCGCGCGATCGCCGAGCAATTACCATTGCCCCTTCTTGGGGCACCGCCGTCTCCAGGATCTCGGATGTGCGATTTACAATTTGCGCCAGCTCATCCATATCGTAAAACCGCAGCCGCTGCACTAGCCCAAAGCGATCGCGCAGGGGAGAACTGAGGGCACCGGCGCGGGTGGTCGCTCCCACCAACGTAAACGGCGGCAACGGCAATGATCGCGTGCGAGCCCCCTGCCCTTTGCCGATGGTAATATCTAGCCGAAAATCCTCCATGGCGGGATATAAAATTTCCTCCGTTACCCGCGGCAGCCGATGAATCTCGTCAATAAATAATAAATCTCCCGGCTGTAAATTCACTAGCAATCCGGCAATATCTCGCGGTCGCTCCAGCGCCGGAGCTGTTGTGATTTTGCAAGTGGTGCCCATTTCTGCCGCCAAGATCAACGCCATGGTGGTTTTGCCCAGTCCCGGCGGACCATATAGCAGCAAATGATCCAGCGATTCCTCTCGCGCCTGGGCTGCTTGAATCGCGATCGCCAACACCTCTTTCAATTCCCGCTGACCAATGTAAGTGGATAGGGTTTGGGGGCGGATTTGCTCGTCAGCAGTTTTTTGGGTTTTACTGGGTGCCTCTGGCGGGGATTCGCGATCGCCAGCAGACTGGTGCGGATCCAGCAAGGACGAGCCTAGGTTAGCGGCGCTGGGATTTGGCGGGGTGGGCGATCGTCCCTTGCCATGATTGTTGGGTTCCTTGGGCGACGATGACTCAGATTTTGAAGAGATAATAGCCATGGATTACCGAGGGCAACTAACTGCACGATAACCCCTAAACGAGTCCCGACGTTTGAAGCATTCCCCAGCGGACCGCCGCCGCGCAAACCACGGCCAAAGATGACACCGCCCCGGTCAATCCAAACGCCCGCCAAGACCGAATCCCCACAAGTCGCAGCTCTACTTTTGCCAACAAGGACGCCACCAGCAAGGTCACCCCAGACAGGGTAAAGTCTAACCACGCCAGCATTAACACCAGCACAAACGCGCCCACCACCGCCATCGCAAAGGAGCGCATATCGTTTTTTAGGAGCTGGGTGAGGGGACGCTGGGAACGCAACGGCACACTAAATAACGTTGACATCATCAGGGCGATCGCCACCCCTGCCCCTGCCAATACCAGCAGTTGCTCCACCGTCTCCACGCGATAAACAACGCCCCAAACCACGCAAAAAAACGCCAGTCCTAAAATGCCAAGGGATAGACGAGGACGATTTCGCTCAATATGAATTGACATAGCGCCAGCACCACCAAGCCCTACAGATCTAATCTCACTGTGGCACAGCAAATTTACGAAAGCTCCCTCGATACCCCAACTCCTGGATTCACAGAGCCCATGGGACCCAAATAATGGCGTAAATAGGGCGAAAACACTTCGTAAATTAGCGATAGGGGCTGACCGCGATGCCAAAATAGGTAGTGGCGTCCCCAAACTGGCCCCGTTTCCCCAAAGGCTTCTTCCAACACTGGCGAATGCCCGTAATGCAGCCCCTGCACGTCCCGATATAGCTCCGTGCGTAGCTGCGCCAAGCTAGCCCAAACGGGGAGCGATCGGTTTTGCAAATATTCGTCCACATGGCTCGCTTCCCACCAGGAGGTGGCATAGGCTAACCGCTGCCCCGACGCCGTGCGCAACCAAACCTGTCGCCGTAGCCGAGGACCGGGCACCCGCTCAATAATGCTGGGAGCATTATCCGGTTCCCAGGCGATCGCCGACATATCAATCACATCCACTTCCGTCTGCTCCCCGCTGAGCAACTGTAAATGGCGCGTGGGAGATCCATCACCGAGGATTAATATTTGCCAGGTGGGTGACAACCAATCATGGGGCAATCCTTCCCGCACCCTGTGGCGATCGCCCTGCCAAATCGGCTGAAGCATATGCCAGGAAAGGGGCGAATAAGAAGGCGCAGGCTGAGAAAGGCTAGAAATCAAAATCCCCATCAAGGTCTTTGCAAAACTTTATCTTTGTGGGAGATCGTAACATTTTTGCCTGATGAGGGTGCGGCCCAATGCCCATGGGTAATAGCCCCAGAAAGCAGCTCCAGAAAGTCGCTCCAGAAAATAGCCACGTAAAAAGCCACCACCGGCCCTAAAACCGATAGTGGCTTTTTAATAATGCGGATGGCGAGACTCGAACTCGCAAGGCAAAGCCACACGTCCCTCAAACGTGCGCGTATACCAATTCCGCCACACCCGCAGGATTTACAGGCCCTTAGACCCAAAGGCTAATGGGCTTAAATGAGGTTTTCGGATCATAGCACCCGTTTTAGTAACCCGCGCCGTTCTATTAAAACTGTTGCAAATAAAATTGTTGCGAACTTATGGGTGGCAAACTTATGGGTTACAAGCTTATGGCTCCGTTATAGGCGACCTCGAAAATTCTTCGCCTCCGGGCTAGCGATTAAATCTTTGCGCACCCGCCGCAGCCCCCAGCCTTGCTGCAGTAAATTGCGGTAAGTATTGAGCCCTGCCTCGTCCACATCGCGATTAAAAATTTCTTGATAAAGCTGTTGCAGTAACTGTCGCGTTTCGTGGCTATTGGCGATTTCCTCACGGATTTTGTCTACGGACCATCCCCGCTGGAGCGCCTCCACATAGGTTTCTAACCCTTCTGGATCGGCACCTCGCCCCAACAATTCATGATACAAGTTGTTGATAAGGGCCACATCCCCATACGAAAAACTAGCGATTATGCCTTCGGCTTCGTCCCACGCTCCAGAAACGGATCCATAGTTCCAGCCATTTTCTAGGCACAGGGATTCGAGGGAGTTTCCCACGCATAGTTTGTTGTATTCAGCGTGGTTATTTTGGGCATCTTGAGCAGCCGATCGCGCCGTCAATACGTATCCTCGCCTGGCGATTTGAGCCAGAGTCAGGAGGGTAATGGCGCTAATAGCACCGATGCCAATAAAGAGTAATTGTCGCGATCGCCCAGCCATGGTGTTTCCCTTCACCGAGAACCTGTCTTTATTTTGACCTATTGATCAGGGCAAGGGGAACAATTTCAAAAAAATCAATTTTGCGGAATATTTTCGTAGAAATTATTGCAATTAAAAATTATTGAAACTAACGTTCAATGCTGCGAGGGTCAAGGGCATCGCGGAGACCGTCGCCGAGCAGGTTAAAGGATAGAACGGCGCTGATAATAACGATCGCCGGAGACCAAATCAGCCAAGGGTGGAGCACCAAGATGGAGGCATTAGTGGCGATGGACAGCAAATTACCCCAGGACGGGTCTGGCTGCTGGATGCCAAGCCCAATCAGGCTAAGCACGGACTCGGCGACGATAAAGCCGGGGATCGCCAGGGTGGCTGCGACGATCACATAAGACGCGGTTTGGGGCAGGATATGGCGCAAAATGGTGTAAAAATCGCCACCGCCCATGGCTTGGGTCGCCTGCACGAATTCTCGCTCTTTGATGGACAGCACCTGCGATCGCGTCACCCGAGCCAACCCGGACCAGCTGCTGAAAGACATAATCGCCACAATTAGGGCAAAACGCTGGGTGCTAGTGAGCTGGGCAGGCAAAAGCGACGCCAACGCCACCAGTAAATACAAACTGGGAATGCTCATCAGCACTTCGGTAATGCGCATAATCAGGGTGTCAATCCAGCCGCCAAAGTAGCCGGAAATGCCGCCAATAATTAGCCCCAAGGGAAAGGAAATGGAAATGCCCACCAAGCCAATGCTTAGGCTAATACGACTGCCGTGAATCAGGCGACTGAGCTGGTCTCGCCCGCTTTCGTCGGTGCCCAGAATATTCAAACGTCCGGGACCATCCGTGCCTAAGAAGTGGCGATCGCTCGGAATAATTCCCCAAAACTTATACTCGTCTCCCTCAGCAAAAAGCTGAATTTTCGACGGTTGGGATCGATCTACCGTTAGTTTGCGATCGCCCGTTGCCAGGTCGGTGCTGCCCAAAGTGCTGGGATACACGTGGGGACCAATCCAGTCGCCTGATTCGTTGGTCCAGTAAATTTGCGTGGGTGGCAACAGCGCCCCTTGATCCTGAGCCGTGTAAGGATCATAGGGAGCGATAAATTCTGCGGCGATCGCCACCCCATAAAACAGCAGCAAAATCACCGTCGCAATCCGCGCCAAAGGATTTTTCCGCAGCCGCTTCCACCAATTCATCGCGATCGCCACCGTGGGACTAAAACGTTAACCCAAATCCTAGCTCAATCCTCCTCACTAAAATTTAATTTGGTCTTTGGGAAAATAAACTCTTTGGGAAATAAATGACCGGCGCTGCTGAAATGCCCAAGGCAAAAATGTACGAGGTACACATGTGCTCTGAGCTTATCGAAGCCTTCTTAAATCAAAGGAAAATGGCGCGTAGGTTTTCGTTGCTTTCCCAGTCCCTATGGCGAAGTATTTGGGGCGAAGTATTTGGGGCAAAGTATTGGTTTTAAATTCCGGTAGTTTCGACATTCCACTAAAATTGAAAACAACCCAATCAGGCATTGCCCAAATCACCCCACCGTGACGAACCCTTTGGATAACCCTTTGGATCAGCCAGATAAAAACGCCACAGATCTAGCCGCCGAGTCCAACGGCAGCACCGCCGTTGCTGAAAGCGATGCGGATCAAGGTGTGGATTCTATTTTGCCGTCGTTTTTAAATCCTCCGACGGAAGAGCTGCCCGACGAGGTGGAAATGTCCCTGTTCGACCATTTGGAAGAGTTGCGGACACGAATTTTTTACGCCGTTATTGGTTCCCTAGTGGGCGTCATCGGCTGTTTCTTCGCCGTTAGACCCATTGTTCGTCTGCTAGAAAAACCCGCTGGCGATGTCACCTTTTTGCAACTGGCACCGGGAGAATTTTTCTTTGTCTCTATCAAAGTGGCTGGCTATAGCGGCTTACTCCTAAGCGCTCCGTGGATTCTTTACCAGGTGATTCAATTTGTATTGCCGGGGCTGACAAAAAAGGAGCGGCGGCTGTTGGGACCGATTGTGTTGGGG
>CALCTI010000227.1 GCA_937894105.1 uncultured cyanobacterium | reverse complement strand
AATTTTGCGTCCAGAGATGCCATTGGCTTTTTCATTGACGATGTGCCCTATGACTACGGCGCTTTTCTAGCGCAAAACCTAACGGATATTGAACGTATTGAAGTTTTACGGGGACCTCAAAATACAATTTACGGTCGCAGTTCTCAGGCGGGTGCGATTAATGTGATTACCCGTCGCCCTGCCGATATATTTGAGTTTAATGGTTCTGCTAGCTACGGCAGTTTTAATAACTTTGAATCACAGGCTAGTGTGAGTGCCCCAGTTGTTAGCGATCGCCTATTTTTCCGACTATCAGGAAACTATGAAGCTCGCGACAGTTATTACACCAATAGATTTCTAGATAACGACGACGACACTGGTGAAACGGGCGGCAATATACGCGGTCAATTATTGTGGACCCCTAATGATGATTGGGAGATTTTACTCAACGCTTCTTTTGACCGATATGACAGTGACGGGGTTGTTTTAGCGGCGATCGATGATGACCCCTTTGAGGTGGATCAAGATGTTAACGGGGCTAGCGAATTAACGACCAATACCCAATCGCTTCGAGTTGCTTATAGCGGAGATAATCTACGGTTTACATCCATTACAACCCGACGTTTTTCGAGTCAAGATTTATTGACTGATCCTGACCAGAGCAGTTTTAGAACGGGAGAATTTACGCTCAATATTGACGCGAATGTTTTTAGTCAAGAATTTCGTTTGCAATCACCGGAAACAGCCCCAGAGTTGCAATGGTTAGTGGGAGCCTATTACGAGTCTCGTAGTTTTAATACGGAACGAGATGGCTTGACTTTTGGGGAGCAAGCACGGTTTGGGACACCGGGTGGCTCCAGTCTCCGGTTTGCTGATATTGATGAAAATTCATTTGCGGTGTTTGGACAAGTGAGTTATCAACCCACTGAGGCTCTCACCCTGACCGCTGGACTGCGTTACGAAAAAATCAACAGTACGTTGGATAGCTTTGAGCGTATTTTGACGACGCCCGGTATGCCCACACGGACGCCGGTTTCGTTTGATGATGTGGAGCAGGACGATTCAATTCTCTTACCGAGGGTCGCGGTGGAGTATCGTTTTAGCCCCAACCTTATGGTTTACGGCAGTATTGCGAGGGGTTATCGACCCAGTGGGGTTAATTTTCGTCCAGATAATGCGGGGACTTTAACCTTTGAGGGTGAAAGATCTTGGAATTTTGAGCTGGGTTTTAAATCCTCTTGGCTGGGCGATCGCCTGGGGGTTAACTTTGCCGCTTTTTACAATCCGGTCAAAGATTACCAAGTGCAGGAGTTTGACTCCACATCATTTGTACCCATTGCCATTGCCAATGCCGATGCTCGTATTGCGGGCTTTGAGTTGGAAGTGAGAGCAACTCCGATCGCCGGTCTTGATATTACGGCAGGCTTTGGTCTCACGGATGCACAGTTCACCGACTTCCCTGAACGTCCCGATCGCGATAATAATGCTCTGCCTTTTGCGCCGGAGCTTACCTATAACCTGGGGCTACAATACCGCAGTCCAATCGGTATCTTCGGACGGGTCGAATTGACCGGCGTTGGCACAACATTCTTTGACGAAGACAATACCCTCCAGCAGGATCCCTACGCCATTGTGAACGCGCGTTTGGGGTACGAGTCTGATAACTATGGCATTTACCTGTTTGCCAACAACCTCTTTGACACGGAGTATTTGACCTTCGCGTCGCCAATCACTGCTAATCCAACCGGACTGTACGGTGCCCCCGCCACGTTCGGCATACAGTTTCGCGCCAAATTCTAGGTCATCCCATCAATTAGGCTCCAGACTCTTGACGAAATAAGAGAGATTTCGCCTTTCAGAACGAAAAGTTCTAGGGGATAAAAAGCTTATGTTTATTGAGTTTGGAACTTAATTAATCATAGCTCTTAGCCTCAGAAATTAAGCTGCCACTTTAGCGGAGTTTCCATGCCGAGATTTGAAGGTCAAGGTTCACAAAATTATGATGCCAGAATTCAGAAGCTAATTCCTGGTTATTCATTATTGCAACAGCTAACCGCCGCAAAACTAATCTCTCTTTTTCCATCATCTGCAAATTTTCTAATCGTCGGCGCTGGTACTGGCAACGAAACGATTACATTTGCAAAAGCCAACCCACTTTGGACGTTTACGGCGAAGGATATCTCTGTAGATATCTTGGAGATCGCAAAAGAAAATTTAGTCCAAAAAAATTTAAATCACCGCATTACCGTTCACCATGGGGAGATTTCAACACTCCCATCAGACACGTTCTTTGACGCAGTAATTTGTTTTTTTGTTATGCACTTTTTGCCTAATAACGGCGAAAAATATAAGTTTCTTCAGGCACTTAATCAACAACTTAAATCGAATCAAATTCTATTTATTGCTGATTTAATGCAGCCTTTATCAAAACTAGAACGAAGATCTCAATCAACGATGAGCCAACAATTAGGCTTGACG
>CALCTI010000226.1 GCA_937894105.1 uncultured cyanobacterium | reverse complement strand
CTGTGCTCCCGTAAAGTGTCGTTTTCCACATACTCGGCAATTGTTTTCAAGTCTAAAACATGTCCAATATGGTTGATCGACTCGACGATTGCAGAAGTTGCGGGATCGTCGACAATATCAAGGATAAATGAGCCGTCAATTTTCAAGTAATCAACCGGTAAAGTTTTTAAATAACTAAAAGAAGAAAATCCACTACCAAAATCGTCTAGGGCAAAGCTACATCCCATTGCTTTCAACTCATTGATAAAATGAGAAGCTTGACTAAGGTGTGAGATGGCAGCTGTTTCTGTAATTTCAAATCCAATATTTTTTGGAGGAATAGAGTGCTCTGTAAATTTATCTTTTAAAAAAGTCAGAAACGCATCGTTTAAGCTGGTGCCTGATAAATTTATAAAGTATAAATCTTGAGACTCTTTATATTGAAAACGAGATTGACCATAAGACATTGAAAGATGTCGGAAGAATGTATCTATCACCCAACGATCAATCTCATTCATTAGATTGAATCGCTCTGCTGAAGGGATAAAAACACCTGGAGAAATGATCTGTCCCTCTTCATCCATCATTCGCAATAAAATTTCGTGATAACACTTGGGATTATCAGAATCAGTATTTTCTACGATTTCTTGAGAGAATAAACAAAATTGATTTTGCTCTAAAGCCTCTCGGATACGAATACTCCAGCGCCGTTCTCCTCTCTGCTTAACCAATTCAGAGTCATTGGATTGATAAGTATGAATCCGATTTCTTCCACCTTCCTTAGCGGCATAACAAGCGGCATCGGCTTCACTCATAACTTCCGATAAAGAGCGATGCTCTACATTTAGAGCTACCAAGCCAATGCTGACACCAATATTGAAGGATTTTCCTTGGCATTGAAAACGAAGCTGATGAATTGCTTGACGAATATTTTCAGTAATGGATTGAGCTCGTTTGAGAGGGCATTGCTTCAGTAGAATTCCAAATTCATCTCCTCCTAATCGAGCAAGGATATCAGCGGTTCTAATATGATGCTTAAGTAACTTGGCTATCTGTTGTAATAGTTCATCGCCTGAAAGATGACCACAGGTATCGTTAACCACTTTGAATTGATCTAAGTCTAGAAAACAAAGAACATGACCTTTGCTTTCGTTACAGACATCTTGTAGGGCAAGGTCTAGCTCACTTTCAAAGTGCCGCCGATTTGCTAACGCAGTTAAATCATCGTGGCTAGCTTGCCAAGATAGTTCATGGGAGAGACGCCTAGATTGGGTGACATCATGAAAAACTAAAACAGCACCAACAATAGTTTGATCGCGGTCTCGGATCGGTGCCGCAGAATCTTCAATACCGTATTCTGTGCCATCCTTTGAAATCAAAAGGGTGTCACTAGCTAAGCCTGTCACAACTCCATCGCGTAATGCTCGGTCAATTGGATTTTCAACCGGTGACCGCATTGTTTCATTGACAATATGAAAAACTTCCGGCAACGGTTTTCCAGAAGCACTGTGGGTATCCCATCCCGTCAACTGCTCTGCAACTGGATTAATATATTCGACGACCCCAGATGCATTAGTTGTGATAACAGCATCTCCAATTGAGTGGAGTGTGACTTGAGCTAATTCTTTCTCACGAAAAAGTTCTTTCTCTAATTTATTCCTTTCTGTCACATCGAGCATGACAGCTAAAAATATGGGTTGACCAACAATATTTTCATGGCTTACTACTGAAAGTAAAATATCAATGACATAGCCTTTCTTATCTAAAATCTGATAACTAACTTGTGGGCAGAATCCATTTTTTTTTAGATTAGGGAAGGTAAGTTCTTCTTCGATTTTTCGAGAGTCAGGCATCAAAAAATCGATAAACTTATGCCCTATTACCTCTTCAGGCTTATAGCCTAAATGTCTTAACCAGTAATCACTCACATGCTCTATTTTTCCATCCTGGTCAATAGAGTGCAGCATCATAGGTGTTTTTTGATAGAGTGATTTATATCGTGCTTCACTAATTTTTAATTCAGTCGTTCGTTCTTCAACTCGAGCTTCAAGTTCTTCATTGAGTTTCTGGAGCGCAAGCTCTGCATACTTGCGCTCTGAAATATTCATAATTGTGCCGATGTATCCACAGATTTTCCCATGGGCATCCGCTTGAGTAATGGCTTGCCCATAAACCCAAGCCACTTTCCCACTAGGTGATCGAAAGCGGAATTCTAAGGAAAATGGCTGATCGCGACTTTCCACGCTGTACCATGCCTCTTCAACCAAACCTTGATCGTCAGGGTGAATTCTTTCAAGCCATCCTTTCCCTTGTGCTGTTTCAGGGTTGACTCCAGTAATTTGACACCACTGTTCGTTGACATAGAGACAGCTCCCAGTTAGATCCGTGTGGAAAATACCTACCGGTGCAGCTTTCGCAAGATTGGAGAAATTTTGTTCAGACTGAAGTCTAGCCGCTTCAGCTTTCTTGATATCCGTGATATCTCGCCCCTCAGGAATAATCAAGATGACTTGACCGTCATCATCCTGTATTGGGCGCAAAGAGAAATCAATTATGGCAACTTGATTGTTATCTCTCATAACGTTTACTTCGTAACGGATAAACTTCCCCTGCGCAGCAAGGTGTATAGCCTCTTTTAGCTGTTGCTGTATCTGGAATGAGGTTTGCCACCAAGGGCCCTCCCAAAAAGGCTTGTTGATAACATCTTCTCGCTTACAACCGCCAAACTTCAGAGCCGTGTAATTCGCCTCAATTAATGTCCCATCCGGCTCAAGCAAACCAATAAATTGAAAGGCTTGATTGAAAATTGCCTGAAATCTTTGTTCTGAAAGCTTGACTTGATCCTCAAGATTAGAGGCATAGCTTTGAAGTAACTGAGTGCGCTCATCTTGAAGTTGCTCTACCTGCTTTTGGAGAACCGTGATCGTCTTTTGCATCTCCAAGGGATCTAAGGCTGCCAGAATACTACTTTGGGTGAGTATTCCAGTTAACCTATTATGGGAATCACTAATGACAAGTCGCCTGACCTCGAGTCGCTTCATGGTTTGATGGGCGTTCCAGAGATTATCATCTGGGTGTAGACAATAAAGAGGTTGACTCATGACCGTTTTGGCCAAGGTGTTACTCAAATCCAATTGCTGAGATTGGATTTGAACGATATCTCGCTCAGTTAGAATGCCAATCGGTTTACCAGAGTTTTTTTCTGTAATCACTACGCAGCTCACACTCTGAGAAGCCATGAGTCTTACTAATTCATAAACAGTCTGATCTGGAAAGGCTGTGATAACTTGAGTTGACATCCCCTCTTCCACTCGACGGAGTCTAAATAAGTCCGTTGATTGTAGGTTTGTTCTAATACTGCTCGATGTAACAACACCGAGAACATTATTGAATTCATTCAGAATTGGCAAGTGGCGAATACGGTACTGTTTAAATAACGATAAGATATAGATTGGATTATTTAACTCAGCTTCCGACGAAGTAATCATTTTCTTGGTCATCACATCGGAAACTCGACATGAATATAACCCTTGATTGTTCGCAGTTATCTTGACAATATCGCGCTCAGTTAGAATTCCTAACAGCTTTTCTCTTTCTGAAATCAAAACATAACTTAGATATTTACGATTTTGAGTTTGATCTCCTCTACTCATTAGTTTGACAACCTCTAAGAGAGGCATGTCAGGGTTTACCATGACTGGATTATGGTCAATAGATGTTCTCAGCATTAGAAAATAAGCTAAATATTAATTAAAAAAACTCTGAGAGCTAGGGCGTGTCATCTGGCTTAATTGATGACACGCCCTAGTCTTCGTCCTCGTCGGTGACTCGCCAATCCGTTGCGATGGGATACTTAGTCAGGTCGTCGTAGGTGGTTTGGCGCTGTTGGGTGAGCTGGTGGAGATATTGGCGATCGCGAGAATAATCATCTAAATGGCTTTGCTGTTGATTAAACGCCTTATCCAGAGCTGCCTCCAGCTCTGCCTCGTTACGAATTAACGGCTGGGATTGGGGAGAAAGGGCTAAAGATCCTTGGCTGGTCGGGGAGCTTCCCCCCACCTGGCGACGGGTTTTTAAGTCAATGACCTTTGCTAACGGCGACAATGTGCTCTCGTCGGGGGTGAAAAACTCTAAATCTAAGTCCCCTGAATCCAAAAATTCTTGATATTTCTGAGTCAGTACTTGATAGCGCAAGTAGGCATTAAGCCAGGCATCTAGCAAATAGCGACACCGCTTGGCACAGGCTAAACTTTCCATGGCCGCCGTCGCCGATCGCACCGATAACTCCGGTCGCGCCAAATCCAGCCGCCGGGTTTCGCCCAAATTTAACAGGGGCTGGATAGGCAATAAATCCTCGCTGGAAAACTCCGGTGAACTGAGCAATTCTGTGCGAAAGTCCAGCGCCTCTTCGCCGTCCCCCAGGGCGATTTGGCTTTGCTCCAGCCGTAAAATTTGCCGCCACAGGAACCGGTGATGGGACATGGCAAATTCCAACTCCCGCTCCTCCAATACCGCCCGCACCATCGGGCGATAGTCAGGACAGTGCAAATAAATTTGTAATAATTCCGCTTCAGCTTCCTGGCGCAAACTGGTATCCGCCGGGCGCTGCCATTTTTTTGATCGCCCCTGCCACCGTTGCCCCTTTACTTGGGATCGCAAATCCTGCTCAAGCTGCAACGTAAACCGGCTGTCCTGTTGCCCCAGCCGTTCCGCGCACAGGCGCGTGTAATGACTGCGTAGGGCCGGGTTTGGTAACTTGCCTAGGAGTTTGACCAGGTTAGCGATCGCCCCCTGGAACTGATCTCCCTGGCGTAAATCCTGCCCCTTTAGGGCCAGCTCAATTTGCCAATCCAGCCAGAGGGGCGCGTCATCCAAAAGCTGAAAATACGCTGACGGGCTGTGGCTTTTTAAAAACTCATCCGCGTCTTTCCCCCCCGGCAAATTCAGCACCCGCAACTGCACATCGCCGTTGTAGGCCAAGGTTTCCAACTCCCCGATCGCCCGCTCCGTGGCCTTTTGCCCGGCCCCGTCTGCGTCAAAGTTGAGCACTACCCGCTTCGATTCGGTAAACCGCAGCAGTAATTTCACCTGGGTGGCACTTAACGCCGTCCCCAAAGCCGCCACCGCATTGTTCAACCCCGCCGCGTGCAACGCAATCACATCAAAATAGCCCTCTACCACGATCGCCCCGTCCCGACTTGCGATCGCCTGCTTCGCCTTGTCCAACCCAAACAGGGTGCGCCCCTTATCAAACAGCGCCGTCTCCGGGGAGTTTAAATATTTCGGCTTGGCATCGTCCGTTAGCCCCCGCCCGCCGAAGCCAATGACCCGCCCCTGGGGATCGCAAATGGGAATCATCAGCCGATCGCGAAACCGGTCGTAAAACCCCTGCCCCGACTTGCGCGGTACCGCCAACCCGGCTGCCTCCACAATGGACACGGGAAACTGCTTTTGCTCCGTCAAATAGCGAAACAGGGTATCCCGGCCCCCCGGCGCATAGCCCAACTGAAATTGTTGGATAATGTCCGGCGTTAGCTGGCGCTTCTCCGTCAAATAGATCAGAGCCTGGTGCCCCTGTACCTGATGTAGGGCATGTTCGTAAAATTTGCTGGCGATCGCCATAACCTCGTACAGGCGATCGCGCTCCGAAAGCTGCCGCTGCAACTCCTGGCGTTTTTCCGGCTCCAGGGTCTGCACCGGCACCTGGAAACGCTGGGCTAAATCCATCACCACATCGGTAAAGGATCGCTTGTCCAACTCCATCAAAAACTTAATGGAATTACCCCCCGCCCCACAGGAAAAGCAATAGTAAAACTGCTTGGTGGGGCTCACCGTAAAGCTGGGGGACTTGTCATCGTGGAACGGGCACAGTCCCACAAAATCACGCCCCTGCTTTTTCAGCGCCACTCGCTCCGAGACCACATCCACAATGTCGCCCCGCTCCTTAACCGCCTCGATGGTGCTGGGATGCAGTCGCATAGGTAAACCCACTAATCAAACAACCAATCAGCATTTATCGCTTGAAAGCCCCCCTTAATAAGGTGGGGGAGTGGGGATCCTCCAAAATTGCGATCGCCGCCCAATTCTCGTCAAAGCTAAAGGCGCTGGTCTCCCCCCTTAGTCTCTCCTTGTTAAGGGGGGAGACCGAACTTCTTCTTTTAACGCCTGCTCTATTTAAAGCTCGCCCTATCTAAATCTTGGTCTGTTTGAATCTTGGTCTGTTTGAATCTTGGTCTGTTTGAA